>NZ_JBRATK010000009.1:0-122083 GCF_052712855.1 Acinetobacter sp. F16 | reverse complement strand
GCGCTGATGGTAGTGTGGGGTTACCCATGTGAGAGTAAGTCATCGCCAGCTCATTATTCCTGAAAATCCCCCTCCGCATACGCCGAGGGGGATTTTTTTATGCGCGGAATAAATACAAAAAAGCAGACTTGAAACAAAGCAAAAGCAGAAAACAAAGGTTCCCGAAACCAGCGAAAAAGATCAGCAGCAGCCTGAATCCCGGTTTTTATTGCAGCTGCCGCCGGGCGTGTTTAAAGGCGGTTCTCAGGCCTTCTTCCAGAGTGGGGTGGTAGAATGGTTTGTCCAGGATATCATCCAGGCTTAAGTCCTCAGCGATCATCCAGGATAATAGATGTGCCATATGTTCAGCAGACTCAACAAAAAGTTCACTTCCTAAAAATTTACGTGTTTTTTTATCAATATAAACTTCAATTGCACCTTGGTTTTTACCCAAAACTATCGCCCGACCTTGGGTTGTATATGAGACCACACCTATAACAAATTCAATATTAGATTGAGTAAGTTGGTTGAAACTTTGTCCTACAATAGCCATTTCTGGTTGGCTAAAAACAATACCCAGTGGAGTGAGAGTTTTAATATTTTTAAGTTTAGGAAAGTTTAGACAATTATGAATTGCAGTTCGTCCTTCGTGAGCCGCTTCATGCTGAATGGGAGAGTTGCTATGTGCATCCCCAATAATAAAGATTGGATAATCAGCCAACTGTTTAGTCTGCCCATCTACAGGGAGTTTTTTTAGATCAGTAAATTTTGAATCAATGTTTTCTAGATTTAAACTATTTAAATAACTGTTACGTCCTGTTGCGACCAATAAATAATCGGCAGTGAAACTACTCTGAGTTCCTTTTTCTATGTAATTGATTTTAACTTTATTACGAAATTTTTGGACTTGCTCAGGGAGGATTTCAAATTTGATATTTAATTCTTCACTTAAGGTCGTCTGAGCAATCTTCTGTAGTTTTGGACTAGTAAGAGAGCCAACTTTACGACTACGTGCAAAAACAATGGTTTCAACGCCTAAACGTTGCATGGCCTGTGCAAGTTCAATGGCTATAACTCCACTGCCAATTACTGCCAATGATTTTGGTAAGGTTTCTAATTCAAAGATTTGATCAGAGCTAAGGAGCTTATCGTCCAGTTCAATTTTCCAGTCGCTGTTAATAGTGGGAGTTGATCCGACAGCAATAATAAAACTTTTGGCTTGATATTGTTGTTGATTAACTTGAACCGTATTTGAATCAATGAAATGCGCTTTCCCAGAAATTTTATGGTCATCATCCCAACTATTAACTTCCTGTAATGTGGCATGTGTAAAGTGATCACGAAGCTCTCTTACATGTTGCATTACTTGAGAAGTATCTATTTTAGCTGAAACCTTTAGAGCAACTTCTTGAGCATTTTGAATGTCGTGCATTCGGTTGGCAGTGGAGATTAAAACTTTACTTGGCATGCACCCAACACGAGCACAAGTTGTATCCCAAGGACCATCATTAATAATAAGAATGTTCTGGGTGTACTTTATTGCTTCTTTATATGCAGATATTCCTGCAGTACCAGCACCGATGATAATGATGTCGTACATTGTGAAATAACTCTCATTTTTATATTTTTTTAGGCTAACACAGTTAAACATTTATCATGCTTTTGTTTACATAAACTACTATATGTGATTACATATCAGCCAATATAAATTAAATGATAACACTATTCTTATAGGGATTTCGGGGACTTTTAATGAGCAAAAAACAAATTAGTTTGAAGCTTTCAACTGTTACTTTAGCAGTTTTATTGGCAAGTTGTGGTGGCGGTGGTAGTGAAGGATATTTTAATAATAATGATTCAGGTAGTTCTTCTTCTACGAACCCGAGCACTGGCGAGGCTGTGAAAGCTGTCGATATTAGTGCTGTTCAATTGATTGATCGAAATGGTAACTTAACTCAGGCAATCGCAGCAGAAGGTGTAATTGCTAAAGTAAAAGTAACAGATCAGTCAGGTAAAGGAATTAGTGGTGCATTGGTTACATTTACAGTGACTGGTGGTGTTGTTTTGGGTAGTTCTAATGGGGCTATTTTAACTAATACCAATGGTGAAGCGAGTATCTCTGTTAAACCTGAAAATATAAATACTAATGGTGCCTATCAAATTTCTGCAATTGCAGATTTTGATGGTGCTAAAGCATCAACAAAAGCACTTAATTTCTCACTTCAAGCAACCAATATTATTTTAGTCGATATGATGGCAGCTAGTACTCAATTAGAGTCTGGCGGCTCAACAAATATCACGTTAAAAACGCAAGATGCAAATACAAAAGTTAATCAGAATAATGTCAATGTAGAATTCACTGCAACATGTGGTAAATTTGAACCTGATACAGTTGTTTCATCAAATCAAGGGAACGTTACAACATCATATAAAGCGATTGGTACAGATGGAAAGCTTTGCACAGGGACACAAAAAATTTCGGCAAAAGGTTTAAATATCCCAGAAGTAGCACTTGATGTCAGTATTAAGGCACTTGAAGCTAATTCACTAGTATATACATCTAATAAAGTTAATTTAGGAATTAGAAAAAGTGGCTCAGCATCATCTGGTCAAATTGAATTTACTTTGTATGCAAATGGAGTACCTGTAGCAGATCAAGATGTTTTGATTGAGAAAGTGCAAGCACCAGAAGATTTATCGTTCGTATCATTTGGAAATCGTAATAACAAAACTATAAAAAGTGATTCAAATGGTAAAGTGATTGTGAATCTTTATCCAGGAGATAAACCTGGGCCTGTAGAGATAAGAGCAACTTTAGTTTCAGACGTAAATGTTTCGGCTATCTCTAAAGAGGTATCTGTATCCATTGGTCGTGTAACTCAAGATGGATTAAGCTTATCAGTATCTAAAAATTCATTACAGAATGTAACTGATGGCGATACTGCAACTATTACAGCGAGAATGGTTGATCGTACACGAAATCCTGTACCAGATGGTACGGTAATTAGTTTTGTTTCGGAGGGTGGTAAGGTTGAACCTAATTGTTCAACAGTCCAAGGAGTGTGTTCTGTAACTCTAACCACACAAGAACCTCGTCCTTTAGATAATCGTGTTACTGTTTTAGCTTATGTTGAGGGTGATAAAACCTTTACAGATTTAGATGGCGATAATCTTTATACTAAAGGTGTAGATACACTTCTTAGTAATATTGGCAGCTTTTTCCGTGATGATAACGAGAATAATCAATATAACAAAGATTATGGTATTGGTGAATTTCTTTATAATCGTGCAGTATTAGGAAACAAAGCGACATGTGCTCCCTCTACAATAAGACAGCCGAATATCGCAGACACGTGTGACGATAATTTAGATACGGTTATTCGTCAGCAGCTTTTATTTGCATTTGCTGAAAATACACCAACTTTTACCAATGTGAATGCGAGTGGAAGTTTATTATCTTTTAATATGTATGGAAATAGTGCTCAAAGTGTACCTATGCCAACAGGTACAACAATAAATGTTATGCCTGAGGATAATACAAAAAATAATGATTTATCTTGTACCGCTGAGTTGGTAAGCGGAAGTTCACCTGTTGCAAATGTATTTAATCTTTTAACACCAACCACATTCAAAAATAATAATCAAAGTTATTATGGCTATCGTCTAAAAGAATGTGCGGTAGGAGATACGTTGAAAATTTCTGTTTCTTCACCAGATAGTAAAGTATCAACGATTTATGTATCTTATCAATAGAAATTGTATTTATAAAAAAACAGCGCTTCGGCGCTGTTTTTTTGCTAAATATTTTTTAAATTGAAGTTCCTACACTCACCCCAACCGTAGGTTTCACATTCATTGAGCTACATCCAGCCAAGACACATGAAATAAGAAGTAGAAGAATCATTTTATTCATTAAGTAATCCTGGTTTTTTCGCTTCATTAAATAACAGGGCAGAGTGTGTGCCAGTTCGACATATTATTAAAATTACTTTTAAAAGCTGATTAGAATATTTGGAAAATTCAATTACGGCTCTTGCAGAAACTTGAGCACTGGTAATTGATTGGTAAATAAAACTAACTTGAGCTTGTTCGGCAATATTGTGCAATTGATTAATTGAAACCAGATTACCTTGTTTCTGGTCGGAATGATTCACGATTGCTGATTTAAAATGTTTATAAATCAAATTTTTTAAATCAGTCTGAACCATTTGACCTATAACACTTGGCTAAGCATTTAAACGATGAGTTCAATCCGTAGTTTCTGCATAGATCTGTGTGTTACAGGTCAAATTAAATTGAGTAAAGCACTATAAATAAAGTGCTTAATCATCCAGTAAATCCATTTGCTTTGCGAGTTGATATAAATTATTTGAGCGGTTGCCTGTACGACAGAACATCAATACTGGTTTAGGAAGTTCATTGAAATGATTGGCAAATTTACGGACATCGATTTCAGTAATTTGACCCGCAACAACAGGTTGAAACACGTAATCTAAACCTGCATTGCGTGCAGCTTCTTCAATTTGTGCACTTGTAGGCTGATCTGAACCACCTTCCATATCCGGACGGTTATTAATAATTGATTTAAAACCTTTCTCAACTACTTGTGCTACTTGTTCCGGGGTAATTTGACCTGCAAAGCCGACATTTTCGCTCATTTCGTCACTCCATAATTCGTTAAATAGATTTATGCTTTATGATAGCATTAAGCTGAAACTCGAGCTTAATCTGTTGAAATTTTTATAAGCGATTACAACCATAAAATAACGCAATGGAGCGCGTATGCATTCCTATATAGTTGAACCACTGTATGTAAATAGTGGGCAAGAGGTCATTGCTGCAGATTTTTATCGTCCTAAAACTGAAAATAAGCCTGCTGTCATTATTATGGCACACGGTCTGGCAGCCTTGCGTCAATTTAAACTGGTTCAGTATGCCAAGCATTTTGCTCAAGCAGGTTATGCAGTGGTATTGTTTGATTATCGTTATTGGGGCGGGAGCACAGGACGTCCACGTGAACTGGTGTCGGTTCAATCTCAATTAGAAGATTGGCGAACCATGATTGCGCATATTTTAGAACGAAAATCGGTAGATACGCGACGTATCGTAC
The DNA here is from genome assembly GCF_052712855.1 of Acinetobacter sp. F16. NCBI lineage: Bacteria > Pseudomonadati > Pseudomonadota > Gammaproteobacteria > Moraxellales > Moraxellaceae > Acinetobacter > Acinetobacter sp. F16. Next base: position 116,994 of record NZ_JBRATK010000009.1, on the reverse strand, counting down.
TTTGGGGCACGTCTTTAAGCGGGGGATATGTCTTAAATCTGGCTGCAGAATTAAAAAATGTTCACGCTGTAATTGCCCAAATTCCCTTCGTGGATGGAACAGAAAGTGCCAAGCTTTACCCTTTACAACAACTGCCGAAAGCATTAAAAATATCAAGTCAGGACTATATGGGTGCAAAAGTGGGTATGTCCCCTAAAACCTTGCCCGTGGTAGACCGGAAGGGCTTATGTTTTATGCCGACAGCCGATAGTTATGACGGATATTTATCCATTGTCAATCCGGATTATTACTGGAGTGGCGAAATTCCTGCACGAGTCTTTTTCAACCTGATCCGTTACCGTCCCATTCAAGATGTGCGTAAAATTAGCGTTCCTGTTTTATTTATTGCTTCCAAACAAGATAGCCTGATTCCACTTGAGTCGAGTCGTGAAACCGCAACCAATATTGCACCTTATGTACAGTACCATGAGTGGGATATGCAACATTTTGATATTTATCATGGGCAATGGTTTGAAAAAGCGATATCTACCCAATTAGAATTTTTACATCAACATATTGGAGTGAGCTAAATGATTATTGTATGTCCTGCATGCGGTGCTAGAAACCGAGTACCTGAAGATAAACTAGAGGCAAATCCAAACTGTGGACAGTGCCAACATGCGCTGATTCCTCTGGCTCCCATTGAGTTGAATGAGCACAATTTTAGTAACTTCGTTACCCATAGTGACTTGCCTGTTTTAATTGATTTATGGGCAGAGTGGTGTGGTCCTTGCAAGATGATGGCGCCTCATTTTGAACAAGTGGCCAAGCAAAATCCGAGAGTAATTTTTGCGAAAATTAATACTGAACACTCACCTCGACTTAGTGGTGCTTTTAATGTGCGGAGTATTCCCACCTTAGTTTTGATGAATAAAGCCAACGAAATTGCTAGAATAAGCGGTGCTTTACGATCTACAGAGCTGCAACAGTGGCTAGATCAACAATTAAATGCCAAAACTGGGAGCTAATGTGTCAGATACTCATATAAAACCTGAAGGAACCCTTTCCCTTCAAACCATTGCGATGCCGGCAGATACCAACTGGAGTGGTGACGTTTTTGGTGGGTGGATTGTTTCACAAATGGACTTGGCAGGGGCAATTCACGCAGAGCGTTTCAGTAAAGGACGTTGTGCCACCATTTCGATTAATCAGATGACTTTTTTAGTTCCAGTAAAAGTCGGTGATGTGATTAGTTGTTATACCAAAATTTTAAAAGTGGGTAATACCTCAATTCAAATGCAGATTGAAGTATGGGACAGCCATGACGATTCACGTGAGCCGATCCGTGTGACTGAAGGGGTATTTACCTTTGTTGCTGTGGATGTGAAAGGTGGCAAGCGTCAAATTCCCGATGATGTCAAACAAAAATATTTAGCATCAAAACCTGCGTAATAATGAATCATAAAAAAGCCCAATCATTGTTGGGCTTTTTTTATACTTTAAATTTTTTAAAATAACGTAGGATCTATTTTAAGCTAGGCAGTTTTTACAGAAGTAAAAAACGTCATTTAATTTAGCTTTAAGTAACCAAAATTAAAAATGAAATTACTTGTTTAGTTGCGACTTTGACACCCAAGCCCACAGCATTTCGCACTGAATCGGCTCTTCACCGGATTCATCAGTAACCCGAACCGAAACCAAGGTTTCACCTTTTTCAGTGCCTTGCATCAATTTTTGCTGCTCATCGGTGAGTGTTGCAGTGGCAGTCATGGCACCCTTGCTTGGGCGTTTAAAATCGATTTTTAAACTCTTGATGAGCACAATACAGGAATCAGAAACATTCATTCCAGTCACAAAACCGGTGGCTGTTTCAGCAATCAGTGCCATGGCGCAGGCATGTACCTGACCAATATGGTTCTGCATGGCACGATGGTTTTCAATTTTCACCACCACTTTGGCGTGGCTCACTTCGAGATAGCGAATATTGGCACTACCCACCATCGGCACAACCCGACCAAACGCTTTGCTCCACAGCGTACTGCGAATACCTTTGGGCAATTTAGACGTTGCTTTAACCAGTTTTGATAAGCGATTGGTCGGTGTCATGAAGTTCCTCGAGGTTTTATTGCATCAATGCATTAGTCTTTAAAGTTATTAAACTGCAAAGGCACACCAAATTGTTGTTCTTTTAAGAATGCCATAATTTGTTGCAAAGTATCGCGTTTCTTGTCAGTTACACGAATCTTATCGCCTTGAATAGAAGATTGCGCTTTAATGCCGCTTTCTTTAATGGCTTTATTAATTTTTTTTGCGGTATCAGAGTCAAGGCCATCTTTAAGTTTAATCACTTGGATGACATTTTTACCTGAAGCGGTCATTTTTTGTGGATCAAGGGCTTGAATATCCACTTTACGTTTAAAGAAATGATTTTCCAGCATGCTGTACACTTGTTCGCATTGGAAATCACTTTCTGTCGTAATTTTGATTTCTTTATTTTTTTCACTCAATTCAATAGAAACGTCTTGGCCACGGAAGTCAAAACGAGTCGCAATTTCTTTTTGCGTGTTTTGAACGGCATGATTTACTTCAAAAATTTCTAATTCAGAGACAATATCGAAAGAAGGCATGGTTTAGACCTTTACAAAGGGAAAGAATATCTGAGATGCTAGGGATGTTTTCTTCATTTGCCAAGTGTTGTTTACATCAAAGGAGTGCACAATGATCCGTAAGCAAGAAATTACAACATTTGAGTTCCCAGAAAATGCAGTAATCTGGGATGTTCGTGATACAAAAGCCTTTGCTGAAGGTCATGTAAAAGGTGCTGTAAATCAGCCCATAGATGACTTGAGTGCAGAAAGCTTAACTCAGGTGGAGTCGGATCAGACCATTTACATCTTATGTGGTGGCGGTAGTAAAGCACCACGTGCTGCTGAAAAGTTAGATCACTTCGATAGCTCGCGTGAGTATGTTGTATTGATGGGTGGCACTCGTGCTGCGCGCGATGCAGGATTCCCTTTAGAACAGGGCGCTTAAGAAAAAAGCACCGTAAGGTGCTTTTTTAATGGCTAGAAATGAATCCACTCAATCCCTCTTTATCTAAAGGGGGATTTTTATTTTTCTCATTTTTTAGTCCGAGCTTGGTTTTTGATAGTAAGGCTTTTTCGGTTTTACTTTTTTAATAAAGCGTCGCGGATTAAGTTTATTCACCCAATATGAAGTCAGCGGGCAGGCTTCCCCTAAAACTTGAGCAGCCAAAACTTCACTACACAGCGGTGCGAATAAAAAGCCTTTCGAGCCTAAGGCAGTAAAGGTATAGATTTCAGCATTGGGCTGAATTTTTCCAAGCAATGGGAAATAGTCCGGGCTTTGTGTCCGCACCGATGCACGGCCTTGCCAGTTTTCCACAGGCGGCAAAGATCGCGCATAATCTGGAAAGACACTGTGGATCAGTGCATAGTTATGCAGATGATCTTCAACTAGGACTTCATCATCATCCCTATATGGATGAAATGAAGCCCCTAAAATCAGATGCTGATCATCTAACTGCATGCAATAACCACCATAACTATAAGCCTGTTCAGGTTGTAAGGGCTGATCTGCATTATTGAACCAGCTGACTTGACCGCGATTGGGTTTAAGTTTGGGAAATTGTTGCGCAAAGTTTTTGCTGTTCAGTGCCGCACAAACAATCACGTGATCAAATTCCCCCAAACATTGCTGCTTGCTGTCGATCACTTGAATGTTCGATGTGGTCTTTAATTCAGCGATTTCTGCTTGCTGAAATTGAATTGCAGGATGCGCTAAAATTTGATCGCGTAACTGATGCGGTGAAACCGTACCTGCTTGTAATAATTTCAGGCTCGGAAATTCGGTTTCAAGCTCACTTTGATTTACTTTTTCTGCAAACACCCCGTGTGGATATTGCTCTGCCAGCTCAAGTAAATCATCCTCCTGCTTAAGCGCCAGTTGGTTCACCTGAGTTGGGCGAAAAGCTTTGAATTTTTGATAATGCGCAATGGCATATTGCCATGCCAAAGTGACCAGATGCTCAGCACTTTGCTCAATACGGCCTAATCTTGGATTGAGTAATGCCAGGGGATTACCAGAGGCTCCCGCAAGAGGCGCTGATTGATCGTAAATCGTGATTTGATGACCACGACTGGCAAATGCGTGGGCACAACTTAAACCGGCGATTCCTGCGCCAATAATCGCAATTTTACGTTGTTTAAATGCTGAAGCTGAATTTTCTAATTTGGATGGGTCCGTCTCTACGGTTTTTGACTGAAAGCTTTCCTGATCTTCAACTTCCGGAGGATTCCAGATTGCTGTAAGCATTTGACGTTTATGCTTAAAGCCGGGTGGCAGAGAAACCGTTATTCCGTGCGCGCTTAAACCGCGTTTTAAAATACCTGCAACACTAAAAGATGAAAAAGTCGTTCCATAGTCAGAAAGTCGGACAATATGGCTTAAAACATTGTCTTGCCAAAGATCGGGATTGCAAGAAGGTGCGAAGCCATCTAGAAACCAGGCATCTACCGCTTTGGTTTTGGCAATAACCGGCAAAACATCATTGGCATCACCCAGCCATAAATCGATGGAGAAACGATCGTCAGGAAAGTTCAGCCGGTGACAGCCGGCAATAGGCAGTGGATATTGCTCAATCAGCTGCTGGGCTAAAGGCTGAAGTTCGGGCCAGACCTTGAGTGCACGGATGAAATCGGCTTTCGCAAGTGGAAACTTTTCTACGCTGATCAAGTGCAGATGACTTTGGTTATTTGGACGAAGCTGTTGCCACATTTGCCATAACGCTAAAGCGTTTAACGCCGTGCCAAAGCCGGTTTCACCAACACAAAAGTATTCAAAATCTTGCAGCTTGGCCAAACGTGTTGCAAGGTTATTGCCATTTAAAAAGACATGTCGGGTTTCAAGTAAACCATTGTCTCTGGAAAAATAGATGTCGCCAAACTGTTTGGAGACAGGAATATCAATCCCATCAATACATTGCCAATCAAGATCAGCAGTTTGAATTGCACTCGACAAAATCTAAGCAACCTTTAAAGCAAAAAAGAGATGTTTTACCACTGACGGCGACGTTTGGTATAGACATAACTTGCAATCAAGAAACCGAGCAAGACACCGACCGCAATGGTCGCAGCGCCGTATAAAAACATCTGCGCACTACGTTCACTTTGTAAAACCTGAACTTGCACACCCAAGCTGTCATTTTTCAATTGCAGCTCCTGGTTTTGCGATAAGGCATCTAAATTGGCTTTTTCCAATTGTTGCAAGCGGGTGGCCTGATCCTTAACTAAGGCTTTAACTTTGGCATCTTGCAATGCTTTATTTTTCGCAAGTTGTTCTGCTGTTAAAGGTTTTGCTTCTTGTGGTAGGCCGTTGGCATCAACGCCCCCGGCAGCAGGAACAGTGCCGGGTTTGCTTGCAGGCAAGGTTTGTGGTTTTTGGGTCTGTGGCGGTGGTGTCGCAGTCGTTGCTTGAGCAGCAGGTGCCGCGGCAACAGGAGCGGTTTCTACCGCCCATGCAGTTGAACAGATAAGAGATAAACCCAATAAGCTTGAAACAACAACGCGCATGATTTTATCCTTGAGGGAAAGCTTTATTAAAAGGTTTCACATCAATATGACCGTATACGCCTTCTTTTAAGAAAGGCTCTTCTTGTAGCCATTCATCAAGCGCTTCACGCGATTCAAAGTCAACAATAATGGTACTGCCATAGAATCCCGCTTGTGGATTGGTCGGATCTTTTGGCATGGCACCGGCCACAATTAAGCGACCTTCATCATTTAATTTTTGCAGACGTTCAAGATGTTGTGGGCGTGTAGCAAGACGTTTTTCTACTGTACCTTCGTTATCTGTACAGCTTACGACGAATAAAGGCATATTCTTTCTCGTTCGGTTGACCTAAATTATTCTTCAGGCGACTTAAAATATTTGCGCAAGACAATAAACTGAATAATGATAAAGGAAAACATCACAATCATGTCACCAAATGCAGTGAATTCACCCCAATATTTTCCACCTAAAAATAAAAATGCGAAGAAAATATGCAAGCAGGACATGAATATGAACATTCCTGCCCAGGCAAAGTTTAAATTTTTCCAGCCTTGTTCAGTTAAATTGAAGATTGGGCCAAATAAACGTTGAATGAGCGGTTTCTTGTCTTTCATAAAATAAGGTGAAAGTAGGAATGCACCTGCGAAGATAATATTTAACAGAACTGCTTTCAAACGAATATAAAAATCGTCGCTGAGCATTAAAGTGACGCCACCAAATATCACCGTCATAAACAATACAATCCATTGTTGCTTGTCTAAACGGAATTTTTGTATAACAAACAAAGCCCCATATACCACAAGCATTGAAATAATCAGGCCAGTGGTTGCAACCAAAATATTATTATTATCTATACCGCCTGCAGAACCAATCAATTGAAGCAGCGGATGCTCAGTATCTTTGGGATCAACGGTTTTATATAAATAAAAGAAAATAATGAGTGGCACAAAGTCTAAAAGTGCTTTCATGTTAGAGTATCTAAATCTGATCAAATAAATGACGTAGTATAAGTGATGCAAGGCGTAGATTTACATACACACAGTAATATTTCTGATGGAACTTTGTCTCCAGAACAACTTGTGCATGCAGCCGTTGAAAAAGGTATTCATACCCTTGCGCTGACTGACCACGATACTATGGATGGCTTAAAATTAGCTGAAAAAGTTGCATTAGATTTACCATTGAACATTATTTCGGGTGTGGAAATTTCCAGTCAATGGTCACGGCCGGCAACTCAAAAAAGCTACGGAGTACATATTGTTGCCTTGAATATGCAAAATCCAGAGCCTTTGCAGATTTTACTGGAACAACAAAAACAGATTCGCGCCATTCGCGCAAAACAGATTTGTGATTTGCTCATTCCACTGATCGGTCAGGATATTTATGCAGATGTGATTGCCAAAGTGGATGGCATTGCAGACCGTATTACCCGAACTCATATTGCCAAAACCTTAGTTGAAAAAAAGATTGTGAACCGCCCGCAACAGGCTTTCGATAAATATATTAAAGAAGGCAAAAAAGCCTACGTAAAATTTGATGGCTTGTGTTTAGAAGAAACCATCAAGGTGATTCATGCAAGCCAAGGCTATGCGGTGCTGGCACACCCAACCAAATATGATTTATCCGCCACCAACATTCGTTACCTCATTGAGATATTCGGTAAATTTGGTGGAGATGCTGTTGAACTTCCCCCTGCAATTGAGCCTGCCTCTACACGTCAGATGGTGGATCGCATGATTGAGGAATTTGATTTAAAGGTTTCTGTGGGCAGCGATTTTCATGGCGATCATATGCCATGGATTCGATTGGGCAATATTCCGCGCCTTAAAGAAGGGCAAGTTGGGATCTGGGAGAGTTTTCGTTAATTTTTAATCCCCCTCAGTCCCCCCTTTGATACAGAGGGGATTTACTTCTCCCTTTTAAAGGGATAGCGGCACTGCTGCGCAAGGAAGGATTTGATAGGAGGGAGGGGATTATAAAAGATTATTATCTTGGGCTTGAATAGGTGGAGGGGTCGGTTTACCGAGTGTTCCCAATAATTCAATTTCGATGGTACGAACCATGGCATCGAGCGGTAAGTCATTACTTTGCGTACCAAACGGTTCTTCAATTTCCGAACTTAAGGCATCTAAGCCCAAAAAAGTATAAGCCAAAATACCGACCATTAACGGCGTCGCCAAGCCTAGGGTCGAACCCAAACTAAAAGGCAGCATGAAACAGAAGAAATACACGGTGCGATTCAGCAAAACCGAATAGGCAAACGGCAAAGGGGTGGTCGCAATACGGTCGCAACCGGTTTGAACCAGACTGAGTTCAGCGACATGCTGGTTCATCTGCATATAAATAATATCGGAAATTTCACCGTCTTTCAGGGCTTGCATCAATTCCCACTGAATCAAACTCAAAGTGTATTGCGGTGCATTGGCTTGCTGGTAAAGCTGGGTTACAGCCTGCTGGCTCATGCCGCTGGTTTCAACCAATGCCAGGGGGTTCGCCGTTTGATGACGTAAACGGTCACGCAGGACATTGGCAAAGACAATCACGTGCTGGATCACACGTTCACGACGGCCATGACTGAGCATACGGCAATCGCGGTCAAAATGTCGGGCATTGGCAATTAGCATGCCCCAAAGTTTACGCGCTTCCCACCAACGGTCATAACACGCCGTATTTTTAAATCCCAGAAAAATGGATAAAACTACACCAATTAAAGTAAAGCCAACCAGGGGAAGTTCTGGAAAATGAAAATACCCAATATAAGAGAGTCCGCCAATCACTGCGGAGATCAACATGACGACCCCTAAAGGCGGCAAAACCTTGGGCAGAATGGTTCCGCGCCAAGAAAATAGCAGCTTGAATACACTAGGTTGATCACGAACAATCATGTTATTAGTATCATCAAAATTTTTATTGATCTTCAGTGTTAGCAGGACTGTTGTCAATATTTGTTACATTTATTATTGAGGCTGAATAAGCCCATGTTCAGCAAATGAACAACTCCCTTCTGGGGAAATAATACAATGGTCAATCAGGCGGATTTCTAATAAGTCACAGGCCGTTAAAATACGCTGGGTTAACTGAACATCTGCCTTGGAAGGCAGTGGCATACCAAAAGGATGGTTATGTGCAATCACGATGCTACTCGCATGTTGATGAATGGTGTGACGCAGCAATTGATTAATCGAAATTTCACACGAATTTAAGGAACCATAGAACATTTTTTTAAAGCTTATTTTTCTTAAATGGACATCTAGACAAAGCACGGCAAAAACTTCTTGAGTTTCACCCAGCAGTTCAAATTTCAAAAAATCCAATAAAGCTTTTGAGTTACTCAATTCAATTTTTTCCTGTTTTAAATATTGCGCGCTATAGCGCCGTCCCAGTTCCTTGACTGCCATCAGCTGGGCATATTTGCTGGTGCCAATACTATGAAACTGGTTTAAATCCTGAAGTCTGGCATCCAAAATAGGATTTAATCCCCCAAAATGCCGCAGCAAGATACGTGACAGTTCAACCGCTGAATGTTGCCTGGAACCGGAACGTAAAAAGATCGCCAGCAGTTCAGCATCTGACAAACTGGATGCACCCTGCTGAATCAGTCTTTCGCGGGGGCGTTCTTGTTCTGGCCAATGTTTAATCGATGAATTCATTGTTTTTAGACTTTTTTATTATGAGTGATAGTGATTAGACCTAAGTGCTGACTTGGGCATGAGTTTATTTAATGATATTGTGAGCGCCACTGCAACACAAAGGTAGCCTGTTTGTGAGCTTCGATTTGAGTGTGATTCCAAATAAAAACATTGTTTTAGCTGTAACCGGCGGTATCGCGGCCTATAAAAGTGCCATTTTAGTTCGTCGTTTAAAAGATGTGGGCTTTAATGTCCGTGTGGTGATGACGCAAGGCGCGCAAGCTTTTATTACACCGCTAACATTTCAGGCCCTGTCGGGAAATCCGGTACACACTGAATTACTTAATCCGGAAGCCGAAGCGGGGATGGGGCATATCGAGTTGGCGCGTTGGGCCGATTTATTGCTGGTGGCGCCTGCAAGCTGTGACACCCTGGCAAAATTTGCTGCAGGTTTGGCAGATGACCTGTTAAGCACTTTATATCTGGCGACTAAATCTCCAGTTTGGGTTGCACCAGCCATGAATCAGCAAATGTGGGCTGCCAAAGCCACACAGCGTAATTTAAATACGCTGGTTGAAGATGGCGTACATGTGATTATGCCGGATGCCGGCTCACAAGCCTGTGGTGATGTCGGTTTGGGCCGTATGCCTGAGCCGGAAGATCTGGCACGTCAAGTGACCGAGTACTTCCATAAAGCACAACGTGCCATTGCCGAAAAATTTGGCATGCTGGCTGGCAAACATGTGGTGGTGACCGCAGGACCAACCCGTGAAGCGATTGATCCAGTCCGTTATATTTCCAACCACAGTACCGGCAAGATGGGCTTTGCCCTGGCTGCGGCCTGTTATGCAGCTGGTGCGAAAGTGACATTGATTGCAGGTCCCGTCAGCCTGGATACACCGAATGGTGTACGCCGTATCAATGTTTCCTCTGCGGTGCAAATGCTGGACATCAGCATGCAGATGCTGGATGAAGGTTGCGATATCTTTATTGCTACAGCAGCGGTAGCAGATTATCGCGTGGCTGAAGTTGCCGAGCATAAAATCAAGAAAGCCGGTGATGAACTGAATGTTTCTTTAATTAAAAATCCCGATATTGTGGCGACCATTGCCCAGCAGCAAAAGCGTCCATTTATGGTTGGATTTGCTGCAGAGACGCGTAATGTTGAAGAATATGCAGCCGGAAAACTGGTGGCGAAAAAACTCGATATGATTGCCTGCAATGATGTATCGCGTGCTGACATCGGGTTTGCCTCGGATGAAAATGCCATGATTGTGTTCTTTGCCGAGCAGTATCATATGCAGAAACGTGATCTGGAAAAAGCATCCAAACAGGAAATTGCGCAGCAGCTGGTTGAAGCGATTCATGATGCCTTGCACCATGAAATAGAACCGGTTTAAAAAGCTGAAGCGATTGATTAAAATGCAACGAATCCGTTGCATTTTTTATGCAATTTACACTATGTTAAATGCTTAAAATGCAAATGTTCAGAACAATTGAACAGCAACAATAACAACTGAACAATAACCACTGTAATAATAATCACAATTTTTAAATGGATCTTTAAAAGGATATCAACATGATCAAAAAAACTTTAGCTACAGTGATGCTTTCTGCCGCTTTATCAATCAGCAGCCTGAGTTTTGCAGCCAAGCTTGAACAGAATATGAATACACTTGCGAAAAACTTTAAAGTGTTTAACAAGGCCGAGAATCAGACTGATGCCCTGAAAGCACTGGATCATATGAAGGCTGCAGCTTTAGATGCAAAACGAATGAAATTAAAAAACCATGATGCAAGCGCACCAAGTTCAGATGCTTTATATGACCAATTGCTGGCAGAGATTGAGAAAACCAGACTATTGGTTCAAGCGGGTCAATTAGATCAGGCTAAAGTGGAAGGCAAAAAAATTGCTGCGGTTAAAGACCAGGGACATGCTGTTTATAATCATCACTAATTTTATGCATATTCATCATTCAGAGAAATGAGTGCGGAAAATGTAGCTTAAGCTGACAGTTTTCCTATTTTTGATTGGCTGTCATAGACGCTGTGCAAAGCTTTCTTCATTTAGCAATATATAAAGACAGCGGAAAAATCAAGATTCAAAAAAAAAATGCCAGCCCATTTTTAAATGGACTGGCATTGTTGCTCATGAATATATTCAATCAATTTGAAGCCAGATCACCCTGATTTTCTTTCAGATAATCTTCAGTGCGTTGCATCGCTTCCTGAATATTGATTAACGCCGTTTCCACATCTTTTAAAGTTTTGGCATTGCCGCCACTTAAAGCCTGACGCCATTTACGCGCACCCGGCAGGTTTTGGAATAAACCTAAAATATGACGGCTAATAATGGAAAGCGGTGCACCTTCTTCCATACGTTTAGCAATATACGGCATCATTTGCGCCATAATATCAAAACGGTCAGGCGCTTCTAAATTCCAGAGTTGCCCCAGTTCAGCCAATAGGTAAGGGTTGTGATAGGCTTCACGACCAATCATCACCCCATCAACATGTTTTAAATGCTCTTGCGTTTCAGCCAAAGTTTTAATTCCGCCGTTAATCTCTATCAGCAGATCAGGACGTTCCTGTTTTAAACGGTAGACATCTTCATAACGCAAAGGTGGAACATCGCGGTTTTCCTTAGGCGATAAACCCTGAAGCAGGGCAATACGGGCATGCACGATAAAGTTGTTGCAACCGGTTTTGGTCACGGTGTCGACAAAATGCAGCATTTCTTCATAAGACTGCATGTCGTCAATCCCGATCCGGTGTTTCACCGTCACCGGAATATCCACTGCATTACGCATTTCAGCAATACATTCTGCAACCAGTTCAGGCTCTGCCATTAGACATGCGCCAATTTTATTGTTTTGCACGCGGTCACTTGGGCAGCCGACATTCAGGTTGACTTCATCATAACCCCAGTCTTGCGCCATCTTGCTGCAGGTGGCTAAATCCTGTGGATTTGAGCCGCCAAGCTGTAACACAATCGGATGTTCTTGATGATTAAAGTCCAGATGACGTTTAGCATCGCCATGAATGATGGCACCCGTGGTCACCATTTCGGTATACATAATGATGTTTGGATTAAACAGGCGGGCAAAAAAACGATAGTCACGAGTTGTCCAATCCATCATCGGTGCGACAGAAATGCGGGGCTGTAAAGATTGGAGAGCAGTCATGGCGTAAACCTGAAATGATGAAAAACCGAAGCGCGGATTATACGTGCTTTCTGATCAAAGCAACAACACAGCATAAATAATAGGCGATACACTATTTCTTGGTATATAGATTATCCAATATAAAACAATAAAGTATCTGATTTCTTATCTTGTAAATTTTACAAAATTGAGTATGTTTAATTATGAGAAGAATAAAGTATGAGAACAACACATGATGCTTTTGGAAGAAATCTTTAAAAGTAAAAAAGCAGAACATTCAGATTACTTTAATCTAAGAATTCATCGTGGGCTAAGCTGGTTAAAAAAATCAATTGAACTTGATAGCGACCTTGATCTTAAATTTATGAGTCTCTGGATCTCGTTCAATGCCATTTATGCGCAGGATGTTGCCATTACCCAGGATAAACAGTCATTACGCCAGTTCTTATATTTAATTTGCCAAAAAGACCAGGAATTTAAAATTTATAATATTCTCTGGGATAAATTTAGCCATCCGATTCGCCTGCTACTGGAAAATCCTTACGTGTATCAAGGATTCTGGGATTTTCAAAATCAAAAAATCAGTCAGGTCACCTGGAAAGAAGATTTTGAACAGGAAAAAAAGAAGGTGCATTGGGCCTTACAGGAAAAAGCTTCGGTCGATATTCTGTTCGTGATTTTTAACCGTCTTTATACCTTACGCAACCAGATGATCCATGGCGGGGCCACTTACAATAGCTCGGTGAACCGTAAACAGCTTCAGGATGCCTGTAATATTCTGGCGGCGTTATTACCGATGTTTATATTGGTGCTGCTGGAAAATGCCCAAACGCTAGATTTGGGCAAACCGTTTTATCCGATGGTGCAAGTGTCTTAATGACCGGTTTAAAACAATGAAAAGTTTAATTTACGCTGAGAAAAAGTCTCTTCAATAAGAGACTTTTTTAATCAGCGCAGCTGGACTTTGGCGTGATAACGCATATCGAGTAAAGCAAACAAGGCGGAACAGATCACCAGACAAAGTCCTGCGATACAGGTCATGCTCCATCCACCATGGTGCCAGGTATAAACACCAAGTGCAGAACCGCAGGCACCGCCAATAAAATACAAGGTCATATAAAGTGAATTGACCCGGGATTTGGCATCCGGGCGTAAGCGAAAAATCACGTTCTGGTTACAGCTATGCGTGATTGCCAAGCCCAGATTAATCAGCCCATAGCCCAGAATATAACTCAGTAAAGACACCGCACCAAAATATAGAAACAGCCAGCTTCCAATCAGGATCGAACCACCAATCCAGCTCAGTGTTTTGATATGGCCGCGATCGGCCCATTTACCAATCACCTGAGTTGAAAGCGCACCAAACACGCCGACTAGCGTGACCAGACCGACCATGACATCAGAAAGCTGAAAGGGTTTTTGGGTGAGCAGCAGGGCAATGGTAGAGAACAGCATACTCATGGCGGCAAAAGCACAGGCTCCTGTAAGCGAGCGCAATACCAGACGTGGTTCCTGTTTTAATAATGTTGCCATGGATTTAAAAATGGCTGCATAGCTTATTCTCAAACGTGGCAGACTCGGCAATTTACCTTTTAAATAGAAACTTAAGCCCAGCATGGCGACGCCACTGACCACATAGATCATTTTCCAGTGAAACAGGTCGGAAAGTAATCCTGCAATACTGGTCGAAAGCAGAATGCCGACCAGCAAACCGCTCATCAGGAAGCCAACGACTTCGCCGGTTTTTTCCGGTTTCACCGCCATGGTGGCCAAGGGAATCAGGATCTGTGCAGCCACAGAAAAAAGTCCCGCAATGATGGTTCCAATCCAGAGCATCGGCAGATTCACGGCACTGGCACAAATAAATAAGCCCACGGCTGCACCCAGCATCAGAAAGGGAATGAGTTTGCTTTTATTCAGCATGTCGCCCAAAGGCACAATAAACAATAAGCCCAATGCATAGGAAATCTGGGCAAAGGTGACGGTGAGTGCCACTTGGGATTCAGAAACCTGATAATACTGTTGGATGGATGAAATTAAGGGTTGGCAGTAATAGTTTGCTCCCGCACATAAACCACAAGCAATAGCCATTAGCCAGAGCAAAGCTTTATCTTGGCTAATGTCGAGAGAAGTGTTCATAAAAGTCCCTTGCTTAATGTGTTAGCGGCAATCAGTGACTGCTTTATTTCAGTCAGCAGGAGTATAGCAAGACAGGGAACCGGAATGAGTATACAAGCAGGCGAAGCTTGATCTTTGCCCCAGTATTCCATTGCCCATATTCAAAACTGCTATTTTGCAGAAGGTTATTTTTGACAAGGCTATGAATATGTCTCTAACAATTCTTAGAATTGCCGTATCCATAGCATTTTGCTGCATCAGTTTAGTGGGCGAGTTTCTTTTTCGATAAGGTAATCATCATCACACCGGCAATATTCAAGCCACAGCCGAACCATTGAATCGCATTCATTTTTTCACCCAAGAAAAAGGTGGCTAAAATAATGGTCAGGATGGGGCCAATCGATGCAATCATGGCAGATTGCGAAGCACCTAAGCGCTCAATACTCTGCATCAATAATACCGTAGGTAAAACCGTGACCATAAAGCCCAGTCCAACACCATACCAGATGACGGCACTGGGTAACTGCGCGAGCAAGCCAATCGGATTGGGGATTGCAATCAGATAATGGGTCAGTGTTCCAATACAGGCAATGCTCAGCGCAAGACCGGTAAAGTTCCATGAACCGAATTTCTGAATCAGTCGCGGCGTCAACAATAGGTAGCTTGCAAAGGCCACAGCACTGGCAAAAACCAGACTCGCACCCAGCCAAAAATTACTTTGATGCGGAACATTGCTTTGTTCCTGCAACATCACAATCACCGTACCGCCATAACTGAGCAAAATTGCAAACAGACTTTTAAAGCTTAAGCTTTGTTTGTAGATGATACTTGAAGCCAGAACCGTCATCGTAGGATATAAAAATAGAATAATCCGTTCCAGGGAAGCACTGATATACATCAGTCCGGCGAAATCCAGCCAGCTCGCCAGGTAATAACCGATCAAGCCTGCAAGGATCAGTAAGCCCCAGTCTTTACTGTTCAGGTTTTTACTCTGATGTCGACTTAACCAGCAAATGAGCAGGAAAAAAGGCAATGCACTGGCCATTCTTAAAGCCATGAGCACGGTGCCATCGACCAGCGGGGAGAGTGCATAGGTCTGTTTAATAAAAATTGCTTTGGTACTAAACAAAAAGGCGGCACAAACAGCGAATAATGAACCTAATTGTGTTGTTGTTAGACTCAGTTTCATTTTACCTACTTGGGGCGTGTTTTAAGTATGAAAGAGGAGGTGTAGAAATGTGAATTATAAAGTTTTTAGCGGGCGAGGTGAAATGCAAAAATATGATGGCTAAGATTCCAATTCGGAATGAATCTCTTTTTATGAATTTAATTTATTTCAATAAAGCAGCGATCACAGAAAGCGGCTGGACTCAATTGAGCAAAATTCTTTGCAAAGATCCGATGAATGAGCTGAATGTAGCGTAGAAAAAAAGATAAAAGGCTGAAATTGGGTAGTTTTAATCAGTAGAAATAACGATATTGGAGTAAATGTCTACAATTCGCCCTAAAATGGTGCGAAAAATAGCCACTTAGTCAAAAATACGATTAAATCATCATCAAGCGAAATGGTCAGCAAAAAAAAATTCAAAAATTTTTTGATCTGATTAGACTTATGGCGAGTACAACTTGATTGACTAAAATAACAATTGAAATAGACACCAACAGAGATCCTTTGAGCATTATTTTGTAGTCGGTGTTTAGAAATGATCTTTTAAAAACAGGCAGATTTTCTGCTTAATTCGTCTGTACGTTATGTCACTTTATCCAATTTTATTAAAAGTAGCGTCTAAATAGGCCGTTTTAGCCCCAAATCGGGGCATCTACAAATCAAGGTTTTATTTAAAGAAAAAGTTTAAATTGTCAGAATGATCAATTAGAAATTTTTAAAATCATGTTAAAAAATCCATAGCAGCGTTTAAATACAAAAAAATGGAAAGTGTTGCAATGACATTTAACGGAATAAAAGCAGGTTTATTTAAAGCGAAACTCATAAATGCCCTATCGTCTGATTATTTTTATGAATCACCAGTTCAGAATGCGGGTATTTATTAAATAAATATTGGGTGGTAATTTAAAAAAGTTCAATTAGAATCCAAAAATTCAACAAAAATGCATCCAGGGGGAAACATTGCTAAATGCAATGTTTACTTAAGAAAAATTAGCTTGAGGAAGGCTCATGCAGATCGGAATCCCAACCGAAACTGTTGTCGGTGAAAATCGTGTGGCAGCAACGCCAGAAACAGTAAAGAAGTTGATCAGTGCTGGTCATACAGTGGTCATTGAACGTAGAGCAGGTGTTAAAGCCGCTTATATTGACAGTGCATATGAACAAGTCGGTGCCAAAATTACCGATGATGCCTATACCGGCAGCCAGATTATTTTGAAAGTTCGCGCGCCTAAAGGTGACGAAATTCAAAAACTTGCTCCAAACACCGCAGTAATCGCGATGTTTGATCCGTACCGCAATACTGAACTTGACCAATTTGCATCCACGCAGGTGTCTGCATTTGCTTTAGAGCTTTTACCCCGTACGCTTTCCCGCGCACAAAACATGGACGTATTGTCTTCGCAAGCCAACTTGGCCGGTTATAAATCGGTGCTTTTGGCTGCGGCAGAATACCAACGCATGTTCCCAATGCTCATGACTGCTGCAGGTACGGTTAAACCTGCCCGCGTGGTGATTATGGGTGTGGGTGTTGCAGGCTTGCAAGCGATTGCCACTGCGAAGCGCTTGGGTGCTGTAGTTGAGGCAACAGATTTACGTCCGACAGCTCGTGATCAGGTGGAGTCTTTAGGCGGTAAATGGTTAGACGTGCCAATGTCTGACGAAGAAAAGCAGAAAGCTGCCGATGCTGCTAAAAATGGTTATGGATGGATGCCAGGTGAGCAATACATCAAAGACCAGGCAGCGATTGTCGACAAAGCCGTTTCCAATGCAGATATCGTGATTACCACTGCGCTTTTACCAGGGCGTGATGCACCGCGTTTAATCAAATCTGAAACTGTGGCCAAAATGAAACCAGGTTCAATCATCCTGGATATGGCGGTTGAATCTGGCGGTAACGTTGAAGGTTCTAAATGCGGTGAAAATGTCGTGACCGATAATGGCGTGACCATTTTAGGCATTCCAAATATTCCGGCAACAGTGGCGACTGAAGCTTCAGCACTTTATGCACGTAATGTCTTTAATTTCCTGGAAACTCTTTTTGATCAAGACAAAAACTTTGTCATTAATCCAGAAGAAGAAATTCAAAAAGCGCTACTCGTCGCTCATGGCGGCCAAGTGCTGTTAAAGCGTGGTTAAGGAGATAGATCATGGTTGAAACGATTACAATTTTCGTCCTTGCCATCTTCGTAGGTTACTACGTGGTTTGGGGCGTAACACCCGCTTTACACACGCCACTGATGGCTGTGACCAATGCACTGTCTTCCATTATTGTGGTCGGTGCAATGATTCAAACTGTGGGCTTGCCTGTGATTGGCGTCGACGCCAACGTGGCTTTCCAAAGCGTTAACATTGTGAGCATTTTAGGTGCGATCGCTGTGTTCTTGGCAAGTATCAACATTTTCGGTGGCTTTGCAGTAACTGCACGTATGCTTGAAATGTTTAAGCCGAAGCAAAAGAAAAAAGAGGGTTCATAAATGGAATTTATTCGAGACTATGCGGATTGGTTCTACTTGGTAGGCGCCGTTCTTTTTATCTTAACGCTTCGTGGCTTGTCTGGTCCTAAGACGGCAATTCAGGGTAACCGTTACGGCATGATCGCGATGGCGATTGCCGTGATCACGACTTTCTTTGTGGCTGAGCATCCTGTGGTCTGGATGATTATCGGCGCAATGGTACTGGGTGGGGTAGTCGGTATTGCACGTGCACGTACTGTTCCGATGACGCAAATGCCTGAAACTGTGGCATTGATGCACTCATTGGTCGGTTTGGCTGCAGTTTTAATTGCGATTGCTGCAATTCTACATAATAACCAGCTGACGGCATTGTTTAGTCAAAATCAGACTGCTTTAGAAGCGGCTGGTGTTCAGCATGCACACATGAGCAAGGTTCATTTATTTGAATTGTTTGTGGGCTGTTTTGTGGGTGCAATTACCTTTACAGCCTCTGTATTTGCCTATGGCAAGTTGGCTGCGAAAAAATGGGCAAAAACGATTTCGGGTAGCTGGGTTAAACCGGTACAAGCGATCATTTTCCTTGCCATGCTCGGTTTTGGTGTTCAGTTCTTCTTAACGGGTGATATGACGGCATTCTGGGCAATGACGGGTCTTGCGCTCGCATTTGGCTGGGTATGGATTGCACCTGTCGGTGGCGGTGATATGCCAGTAGTGGTATCACTTTTGAACTCGTTCTCGGGTTGGGCAGCAGCAGGTATTGGTTTCACGCTTGAAAATAATATGCTGATCGTTGCAGGTTCGCTGGTGGGTTCATCAGGTGCGATTCTGTCTTACATCATGTGTAAAGCGATGAACCGTTCGATCATCAACGTATTGTTTGGTGGTGCAATGGGCGGTACAGCAGTTGCAGCAGCAGATAATGGTGAAAAAGTTCAACGTAATCACCGTTCAGGTTCAGCAGATGATGCCGGCTTCCTGATGTCAAATGCAGACAGTGTTGTGATTGTACCGGGTTATGGTATGGCGCAAGGTCGTGCACAAAATGCAGTAAAAGAACTGTGCGAAATTTTGAAAGAACAAGGCGTAAAAGTACGTTTTGCGATTCACCCAGTGGCAGGCCGTATGCCGGGTCACATGAACGTACTGCTTGCAGAAGCGGACGTGGCCTATGAAGACATCCTGGAAATGGATGAAATCAACACAGATTTCCCTGCAACTGACGTGGTTCTGGTGATTGGTGCAAATGACGTGGTTAACCCTGCGGCAAAAGATGATCCAACTTCGCCAATTTACGGTATGCCAATTTTGGAAGCGCATAAAGCACGTACCATTATGGTGATCAAGCGTTCTATGGCAACAGGTTATGCAGGTCTGGACAATGACTTGTTCTATAACGAGAAGACCATGATGATCTTCGGTGATGCCAAGAAAGTCGTAGAAGATATGACTAAAGCGATTAACGGCGGCGGTCACTAAGCTTTATCCATAAATCCCCTAAGTCCTCCTTTAAAAAGGAGGTGAGCAATACTGTTGCGCAAGAGGATTAAAATAAAAACCACCTTCGGGTGGTTTTTTTATTGCAGCAGAGTTTCCTTAATGATCCCGCTTATTTTAAATGGAGACTTCTATTTTCAGACTTGCTGAAGCTATTTTTGTTCAAGTTTTAAGTTCTCGCCCATTCATAACATGGATGAATCAGTCAATGGAACTCAGACCATTACAGTCATTTTTCACAACTGTAGAGCAGGGCAGTATTGGTTGGATTTATGAAAGCAGATCGGGTCTATGCAAGAGTGAAAACAAGTGTTAAAGCAAAATATCCGGGTGTGGATTTACATCAATGCTTATAAATATTGTTAGATTTAATTATTGATTATAAAAAGTGTAAAGCTTCAGTCATGCGAAATGGCAGCATCTTAAAAACAAAACCGCCAAGATGAAAAAAGCGACCTTATGGTCGCTTTTTTTTGCTTTAAGCAGATTCTGGAGTAGCACGCCATAAGCTTTCAAGGTCGTAAAATTTACGCGCAGTTGGAAGCATAACGTGGACAACCACAAAACCGAGATCGATTAAGATCCATTCCGCATCACGTTCACCTTCAACGCCGATCGGGCGGAAACCCGCTTTACGTGCTTCTTCAGCAACATTATCTGCGAGGGCTTTAATGTGACGGGTTGATGTACCGCTAGCAATGACCATATAGTCTGCTACATTGCTAATCGCGCTGACATCAAGTTCAAGAATATCTTTTGCTTTTACATCTAATAGGGCTTCATGTACAACTTTTAAGCAAGCTTGTACATCTTTAGCTTGAGAATTCATTGTGTAATCGAGAGAATTAGAAGCGCTGGGCGATGGTTCTAAATTCATAAAGGGTTTTATTTCCGGACAATAACTCATCGTGTAATATAGCGGTTTTAGTGCCGAATTTCAATTCTGTTCATAATTTAACTTTGCGGATGTTTTACAAAATATTTATCTTTCCATGCAAAAGAATGGTTTGAATGCGATTGAGGGCGATATTCTGCAGCTGTATAGCCCGTATAGGTACTCTGGTTAAGCCATTGAAATATTTCTGCAAAGTTAATTTGCGCCGTATCGGGTTCATGACGTCCCGGGCAGTCGGCAAATTGAATATGACCAATATCGTGAATATTTTCTTTTAACGCCTCAAATACCTCTTCCCCCATCATCGCCATGTGATAGCAGTCATATTGCATTTTCAGGGTAGGGTTTTGCACCGCTTCAAGCATTTCTTGCGCCTGTGCAATGTTCTGAACCAGAAAGCGCGGCATATCTGTGCCATTAATCATTTCAAATACCGGTTGAATCTGATGTTCACTCAGCATAGAGCAGGCAAGTTTTAAATTTTTCGCCAAAGTATTTAAGCAAGGCAAGAGGTCTGCATCAAGCGGCTGCTTGCCCGCTAAAATGTTCACGCTCGGCACATTTAATGCGGTGGCATATTGAATGGCTTGTTCTAAACCGCGATGAAACTCAAGTTCCATTCCCGGTACGCCAGCAAGACCATTGCCACCTTGCATCAAATCACCCGCAGGCACATTGATCAGGCAAAGGCTTAAGTCATGGATGGTCAGCTGGGTTTGAATTTGTTCAATGCTGAGTTCATAGGGAAACTGAATTTCCACATGCTGAAAACCTTGTGCATGAGCCAGAGCAAAGCGCTCAATCAAAGGTACTTCAGTAAAAATCATCGATAAATTTACAGCCAGCTTAATCATGCCTTACTCCGTGCTCGTTAGAAAATGAGATGCTTAAGATTCAACAAGTTGAATTACAGTAGCAAGATCAGCTTCAGCATAGCCTTTATTTTGGTGAGTTTTCAATTGTGATAATGCCTGTTTTGCTACAGGGATATTTAAATTGAATTGTTCGGCAAGCAGAACTGCATTATTTAAGTCTTTGGACAGGGTTTGAACTTTCCATTGCACCGGTTCAAAAGTATGGGTTGCCATACGCGGGGTTAAAATCTGAAAAGGTTTCGAGTCAGCAAAACCACCGGCAAGTGCAGGGGCAAGTAATGTTGTGTCAACGCCTGCCTGCGCCGCTAAAGCCACAGCTTCGGCTATTAAAGTACTGTTGGCGGCTACAATCAGCTGATTGCAAATTTTGGTTGCTTGTCCAGTTCCTGTTTCGCCCATGCGAGTGACACGTTGGGAAAGCACATTATAAATCAGCGATAAATTTTGAATGGTTTGCAGGTCACCACCGGCAAAAATGACCAGGGTTCCTTGTTCAGCACCTGCCGTTCCACCCGAAACAGGAGAGTCAATCCACTGTACCTGGCGAGTTTGAGCCTGCTTGGCCAAAGTCTTGGTTTTATCCACAGACAGACTGGAGAAATCCACAATCACTTGTCCAGTTTGTAAGTGGTTCTGAATCTGATCATAGACCGCTTGCACTGCAGTATCATCCGCCAGACAGGTCAAAATAACAGGATATTGTCCAATCTCTTGCAAGTCTAAGGCAGTGGCACCCATATCAACCAGCACATCACAAGCCGATGCTGTTCTGTTCCAAACGGCCACTTCAAAACCGGCTTGAATGAGTCGGGTGGCCATTCGGCTGCCCATCAGTCCCATGCCTAAAAATGCAATTTTTGTATTACGATCAAAACTCATGTGTTTTTCTCTGCACAATCCTGTTATCGGGATATTTTACTTATATTGGCGCGGTAAAAACTGAACTTCCGGGTTCTTGTCTTTTTTACGCGCCAATTTACTGTTTTTACCCAACAGTAATTTTAGTTGCCAAATTTTCTCAAGACGTAAAGATTTTTTCGGCTCATGTTCCATGGCATCAAGTACGCGTTTGGCGGCGGTGAGTGCATCAGGAGAGCGTTGCAACATTTCTTCTGCAAGGGCTTGGGCTTTGCTGATGGGCGATTCATCCAGATGTGTTACCAAACCAATGTCCTTGGCATAATTGGCATCAAAAATACGTCCAGTCAAGGTCAGCTCTTTGGCCAGATCGACATTAATAATGCCTTTAATGGATCGGGTCAGTCCCATGTCTGGAACCAGTCCCCAGCGGCTTTCCATAATCGACATCTTGGTCTTCGGATGTGCAATACGAATATCCGCAGCCAGTGCCAATTGCATCCCGGCACCCAGGCAATATCCTTCAATCGCAGCAATCACAGGAACAGGCAGTTCCTGCCAAATTAAAAAAGCTTTTTGGAATAGACTTTGCCCCGGTTTAATCAGTTCCCAAGCCGCATAAGCCGTGTTTTTCGGTGCATTTAAATCGGCAAGGTCAATCCCGGCGCTAAACACATGCGCTTCGCCAGTTAAAATGACACAACGAATCGAACGGTCTTTTTTGATGTTATTGGCTGCATTCACCAGTTCGCGTAGCAAGGCAAAACTCATTGCATTGCGTTTTTCTGGGCGGTTTAAAGAAACGGTTACGATGCCATTATTTTTTTCGATGCGAAGTAATGCCATGTTGTATAGACCTGTAATTTTTTTCTATTGTTTTGAGCATAACACGGGCATTTCTTTGATACATGCCACGATGCATGACAGTAGAGTCACATCTAAAGATAGACGTGACTTCCAAAAATCGAATAAGACCGTTTAAATATTTTGTTTGTTTAAAATCTGCTGCGATGCCTGTTCAACTTGTTGGATGACCGACTGCAATTCATCAAAACGGTTTAGTGTTTCCTGAATAAAAGCTTCGTCGGCTTTACGACGCTCTTTACGTAAAGAAGAAACAAATTGCTCAAATCCACCGGTGGCTTGTTGTAGTGTAGGCGCACCGACATAGCGGGTTGCACCATATAAACGGTGCAGCACATGTTCCAGTTGCGGGAAATCTTCCATTTCAATCAACTGCTGCATCTCGCTTAATTCTGTTGCGAAACTGTCGACCAGCATTTTAAGCAGATCGATCGCCAGATCTTCTTTATTGGCTGCCAGCTGCAAGCTTTGTTGCCAATCTAAAATATTCGGATCAAGTGCTTCAATCAGGATGGCTTTATCGACACTTTTGGCCTTATTGAACGTTTCTGAGGTCAAATGGGTCAAAATTTGAGTGATCTGATCCATTTGAATCGGTTTGGTGACGTAATCATCCATACCAACCTGCAACAGCTTTTGTTTCTCATCTGCCAGTGCATGCGCTGTCAGGGCAATAATCGGCAAGCGTTTATGGTTCTCTAAAGTCGATTCTAGAGAACGGATGGCACGAGTGGTATCGACTCCTGACATCACCGGCATCTGAATATCCATAAAGATGACATCAAATGCAGGCAACTCTTGTTCAATCCGGTTCTGTATGATTTCCAGCGCTTGTTGACCGCTTAAAGCCTTGGTGGTCTTGACATTCAGTTCACCCAAGAGTGCTTCTAGAACAATCAGATTGGGTAAATGATCATCCACAGCAAGGACATGCAGACCTTGGCCATTAAATTCTTCATGCATATCCTGCTCGAAAACCGGTTGATTGCTTAAAAGCTGGATTAAGGCACTACGGCTCAAGGGTTGATACAGCGGACGCGCGCGATATTCATTCAGCATGTTCGGATCGAGCGCCATCTGATAACCATAAACTGCAATATTGCCATGATAACGGTTACGAATTTCTTTCAGCAAAGCTTCGCCATCGCCACTATGGTCCACGATCAGCCAGGTATTTTCATCACTTTCCGAGAACTGATTCAGCTGACTGAATAAATCCAGAATCGAGCTGGTTTCGACATGATGCACATCATAATTTTCCAGATAATGACGCAGAATATTGGCCGTTGCAGGATGGGCTAAATAAGACACCACCTGCATGTTGTCGAAGTGAGGATGAACAATTTCAATCTCGTCATTTACAGCAAACATGGCGCTAAACCAGAAGGTGGAACCTTTTTCAGTCGGTGCACGTTCCTGGTTGTCTTCAAAGCCAATTTGCCCTTGCATCAAATGCACCAGCTGTTTGGAAATGGCCAGGCCGAGTCCTGTACCACCAAATTGACGGGTCACCGAAGCATCACCTTGCGAGAAAGATTCAAAAAGTTTTTTGCGGTCTGTGCCACTTAAGCCAATCCCGCTATCCTGCACGCTAAAGTGCAACAGGCATTGCCCAATATCATCATGCTCCATACGGGCACGGACAATAATTTCACCGTCTGGAGTGAATTTAATCGCGTTGGAAATCAGGTTGGTCAGAATCTGCTTAAAGCGTAGCGCATCGCCAATGACTTGTGTCGGGACGTTGTCGGCATAATAAAAAGCCATATCGATATGCTTTTGTGCCGCCAGAGGCGAGAGCATGTCCATCACATCAAAAATGGCTTCTTCCAGGTCAAAGGGTGCGGTTTCCAGTTCCAGTTTGCCGGCATCAATTTTCGAGAAATCCAGTACATCGTTAATCAGGGCCAAAAGATGCGCCGATGATTTGCGAATGGTTTGCAAATATAAATTTTGCTCGTTGCTCAGGTTGCCTTGACGCAGCAATAAGTGAATAAAACCATCAATACTGTTCAGCGGAGTCCGCAATTCATGACTGATATTGGCCAGGAACACCGACTTGGACTGGTTGGCGGAAATCGCCTGGTCACGTGCCTGACGGTAGGTAATGTTCTGAACTTCTAAGGTATCTAAGGTACGGCGTAAATCGTCTTCAGTCTGTTCGGTATGTTCTTTGAGTTCTAAAAAGCTGAAGTGCAAGCGTTTGACTACATTGGCAATATCGCGCTGCAGCAAACGCAATTCACCGGTACTGTTAATCACCATGTGCTGGTCAAGGGTATCGGCATTCAGGCGTTGTAATTGCATGCGGATTTCGTACATCGGTGCAATCCAGCGACGCGAATAGAAATTCAGGCATAATAAAAGCAGCAATAAGGTCAGCAATCCCGTTGCAATCAGCACGACCATGACCCGATAACGGGCAATTTCAAGCGGCTGGTTATCCAGTTCAATGACCAGTCGTGCAGGCGTGCCAGTATGGTCATTAATCTTTAGCGCATAAATATTGTTGTTATTATATGGAATAGGGCCGACAAAAGAGGCTTTAGAGTCAATCTTTGGCCAAGGTTCCTGATCCTGAAAGCCAATACTTAAACGGTTTCTACCTTTTTGATCAATAATGGCGGCACGAATTAAATATTTTTCATTCAGCATGACCTGCATGGCATTACGTGCCTGATCATACTGCCATGGATAACTGCTTAATAAGTCGATTGCTGCTTCTGATGTGAGCTGATAACGGGTCACAATGGCAATTGCCATTTGACGTTGTTGCGCACGTGATGCATTGGAGGTTTCGGATAGAACCAGCAATGCCCCAACACATGCCAAAATCATAATCGGCACAAAAATCAGAGCAATGAGTTGTCCATATGCATGATTTAAGTGTAGACGTTTAAATAACTTTTTATTGATATTTGACATGATTAAAGCAGTTTATTTTCTATGCACGGAATATTAGCATGCTTTATTTAAAACTGACTGCGCTTTAAACACTTTCAATAAAAAGCCTGCTAAATGGGTGCAGCGGGGAGCATTTTTTCATACAATAGGCACACCTCGATCTAGGTGCAAATAATGAGTAATACCACCCCTGATTTTCAAGCAGACGAATTTTTGTTAGACCACTACGTAGGCAAAACGCCTCTGGTGCGTTTGCAACGTCTAGCAAGTCACACTCAAGCAACAGTATTGGCTAAACTTGAAGGAAATAATCCTGCAGGTTCGGTAAAAGACCGTCCAGCGTATAACATGATTATGCAAGCTGAAAAACGTGGTCAAATCAAACCAGGCGATACGTTAATTGAAGCGACAAGCGGAAATACAGGGATTGCCTTGGCCATGGTTGCCGCGATGCGTGGCTACAAAATGAAACTCATTATGCCTGCTGGTTCAAGTCAGGAACGTAAAGATGCGATGCGTGCTTACGGGGCTGAACTGATTGAATCTTCAAGCATGGAAGAAGCGCGCGATATGGCGCAGCAAATGCAAAAAGACGGTCAAGGCCTGGTTCTCAACCAGTTTGGTAATCCAGACAATGTTGAAGCACATTACCTGACCACCGGTCCTGAAATCTGGCAGCAAACCGGCGGTAAAATTACCCATTTCGTCAGTTCCATGGGAACGACCGGCACAATTATGGGGATTTCCAAATACCTGAAAGAACAAAATCCGGATATTCAAATTGTGGGTTTACAACCTGCTGAAGGTTCAAATATTGCCGGTATTCGCCGTTGGCCACAAGAATATCTTCCCACCATTTTTGACCCGAAGCGGGTTGACCGCATTATGGATATTCCGCAAATTGAAGCGGAAAAAATGGCACGTCAACTGGCGCGCAAAGAAGGCATCAGTGCCGGCACTTCATCAGGCGGTGCGGTTTGGGCTTCAGTTCAATTGGCCCAAGAAAACCCGGGTGCGGTGATTGTATGTATCATCTGTGACCGTGGTGACCGTTATCTTTCTACCGGTTTATTCTCTGTAAAAGATCCTGAATAAATCTCAATTTTTGTGAGTCAAGATGCGCTTACCTGTTTTAATTTTCGATATAGAAACCTTGACCGATTTAAAATCGGGAGCGCATTTGTATGGTCTGGATTTGCCGGAAGCAGATCTGGAACAGGCGTTGATTAAATTGCGTCGCCAAGAATCCGGCATGGACTTTCAGCGTCTGGCCTTGCATGAAATTGTCTGTATTTCCGGTTTATGGTTCGATGAGCAAGGCGGCATGAAAATGTTCTCGTTTAGCCGGGAGCAGAACACTGAAGCGGAAATTTTAAAGAAATTTCTCTCGATTTTTGACAAGCGTCATCCGACTTTGGTGAGCTGGAATGGCTCGCAATTTGATTTGCCTGTGATTCTATTCCGGGCCATGTATCATGGTTTATCTGCACCCAGTCTATTCGACCAGGGCGAAATTGATCAGCAAAAGCGTTATAATAACTACCAGAATCGTTATCACCATCGTCATGTCGATTTGATGGATGTGATCGCGATGTTCAATGGCCGCCAATTTCAGAAGCTGGATGATGTCGCCCATTTACTCGGTTATCCGGGCAAGCGTGGTGATGGCGCCTATCATGTGCCTGAATATGTACGTCAGCAAGAATGGCAAAAACTCACCAGTTATTGCGAAGGCGATGTCATCAATACCTGGCTGATTTACCTGCGCTGGTCATTGTTAAAAGGTCAGCTTTTACTCAATGATTATCGTGATGCAGTTCAGTGCACCATCCAGTTTTTATCGACTCAACCTCAACATGCAGATTTTCTGGCAGTATGGCGTGAAACCTCACAGCGTACTGAATTTACAGCTGCAGATTTTATCTCTCCCACACTCTAGGTATTCATGAAACATAGAACCAAGCCACGTCCAGCTCAACAGCCGATTTACACTTTTCAGGTTGAGGCACTTTCACACGAAGGACGCGGGATAGCGCACTATGGAACACATCCTGATCACCCAAGTGACAAGCAAGGCAAAAAAGTATTTATCAGTTATGCCTTGCCTGGTGAGACTGTAAAAGCACAAATTACCAATGTGGTAAAACGTTTGGAAGAAGCGGACAGTATTGAGCTGTTAAGCGCACCTGCTGCAACCCGTGTTGAACCGAAATGTCCCCATTTTACCGTGTGCGGCGGCTGTAATATGCAGCACATTCAGCAAGATGAGCAAATTCGCTTAAAACAAGAGGTTTTAAAGTCGCATTTAGAACATTTTGCCGGAATCCAGCCTGAACAATGGCTAGAACCATTACGCTCGCAACGTGAAGACTACCGTCGTAAAGCCCGGATTGGTGTACGCTATATTCCGGCGAAAGACAAACTGGTGGTGGGTTTCCGTGAACGCCAAAGTAACAAGCTGATTTCCATTGACCGCTGCATGGTGCTGGATCGTGAATTTGGATCGATCACTGCGCTGAAACAGTTACTCGAAAGTCTAAAAGCCAAAGCAGCCATTGGTCATGTAGAATTGGCCATGGGCGATGCAGATATTGCACTGGTGGTTCGTCATACTGAAAAATTATCAGCAGATGATGTCAACCAATTAAAACAGTTTACGTTAAACAAACAGTGGCAATTGTATTTGCAGCCTGCAGGCAGCGACAGTCTACACCGTGTGGATGATCCGAACGCGGCGATGCGTTTGCATTATGCTGTAGATGAATTTGATGTGAAATTCGGCTTTAATCCGCTTGATTTTACTCAGGTAAACTCTACGATTAATCCGCAAATGCTGAAGCTGGCATGTGATTTGCTTCAATTGCAGCAGGGCGAACGCGTACTCGACCTATTCTGTGGTTTAGGCAACTTTACTTTACCGTTGGCTCGTTGTGTTGGTGAAACAGGACAGGTGGTGGCTGTTGAAGGAAGTGAAGAAATGGTTCAGCGTGGCACAGAAAATGCTAAAAACAACGCGATGAGTCACGTACATTTTTATTCACAAGATTTAACAAAAGATTTTTCGCATCATTCTTGGGCAAAACAGGGATTTGATGCATTATTGATTGACCCTCCGCGCTCCGGTGCAGAGGAGGTAATGCATTATGTACCCAAATTTGGTGCAAAAAGAATCGTTTATGTGTCATGTAACCCTGCAACATTGGCACGCGATGCCGGTGTGTTGGTGAAACATGGCTATCGATTAAAAAAGGCGGGGGTGATGGATATGTTTACCCATACGGGACATGTCGAATCTATTGCCTTATTCGAAAAAGACAAAGAAATAAACGATTTAGAATATGATAAGTAAAGAGGTAGGAGAAGGGTATGGTCACAGTACGTGAACAACTTCCTGGACGTCTCAATGAGCTGTCTGAGGAAGCGACTGTAGAGCATGCCGAACAAGCTCGACACGATTTGGCGGAATGGCTAGATCGGGTTCGTGGCATATTAGATGACGCAGCGCTTAAACAACTCGAAGAAGTTGCTCATCTAACTTTACATAAAGAGTTGCAAACCACGGTTAATCATCGCTCCAATACCTTCTATACCGGTATTGAGATGGCGGATATTTTGGCGCACTTACATGTGGATGAAGATACTTTGTCCGCTGCAATGCTGTACCGAAGTGTGCGTGAAGGCGTCATGACGCTTGAAGAAGTTCATGAACATTTTGGCGAGCAAGTGCATAGTCTGGTCCAAGGGACCTTGGCGATGGGTAAGCTTTCTGAACTGATTGAAAAGAACAAACGTCTGGAAGACCATTTTAATAACAATCAAAGAGAACATTTAAGCGGCATTTATAAAATGCTGATTTCCGTGACCGAAGATGTGCGTGTGGTCTTGATCAAGCTGGCCGAGCGTACTTATGCCTTGCGGGAATTGACCCAGGCATCACGCGAGCGTCAGGAACGGGTTGCACGAGAAATTTTGACCATTTACTCACCTTTGGCGCACCGTTTGGGGATTGCCCAGCTGAAGTGGGAACTTGAAGATTTAGCATTTCGCTATTTGGCCCCGGAACGCTATAAAGAAATTGCATCCTTGCTGAACGAAAAACGTTTAGAGCGCGAGCAATATATTCAGTTTGTCATTGATAAGCTGAAGAATGAACTGGCAAGCTACAATATCGAAGCGGATATTACCGGACGGGTGAAACACATTTATTCGATTTATCGAAAAATGAAAAGTAAAAGCCTCAGTTTCGATCAGCTTTATGACATTCGAGCAGTTCGGGTATTGGTCAAGAACGTCCCTGAATGTTATCACTCACTGGGAATTGTGCATCAGATCTGGCGCCATATTCCGCATCAGTTTGATGATTACATTACCAACCCCAAAGCCAATGGTTACCGTTCATTGCATACTGCAGTGATTGCGGAGAACAAGTCGCTGGAAGTGCAAATCCGGACCAAGGATATGCATAATGAAGCAGAGCTTGGGGTATGTTCGCACTTCAATTATAAAGAAGGCGCAAAAAATACCGATCATTCTTTTAACCATCGTTTACATTCATTGCGTGCAGTACTTGAACATTATCAAGAACGTAATGATGCCAGCGCGCATAAATCAGAGGATGATTCCGAGAGTTTTGAACAAGTTCAGGATTTCGAAGGATTTGAAAAGATCTATGTGTTTAGCCGTGATGGGGATATTAAAGAATTACCGCGTGGCTCAACTGTTTTAGACTTTGCCTATCATGTGCATACTGAAGTGGGGAACAAGTGTTATGCAGCGCGGGTCAACCAGCGCTATGTGCCTTTAACCTATGCGTTAAAAACCGGCGAACAGGTTGAGATCTTAACCAAGAAAGATCGCGAGCCGAATCGTGACTGGTTAGTAAACTCGCTGGGTTATATCAAGACCTCGCGTGCACGCGACAAATTGCGTCACTGGTTTAGACAGCAAGACCGCAGTAAGAACCTGGAAGTGGGCCGTGAAATTCTGAATAAGGAACTTTCACGTTTGGCGATTCATCCCAAAAGCATTGATTTAAGTGATTATTGCAATCATTTCAATGTCAAATTGGGTGAGGATATTCTGATTGGTCTGGTGAATGGCGATATCAGCCTGCATGCCTTGATCAATCAGGTCAATCGTCATATGCACATCGGTCAGGATGAACCAGAATTGGTGCTCAAGCCGACATTAAATCCGCGTGCCAGCCATACCTTGTCTGCACATGGCATTTTAATTGACGGTTTGGACAACGTGGAATTGCATATTGCGCAATGTTGTCAACCGGTTCATGGGGAATCAATTGGTGGATATATCACGCTGAACCGCGGTGTAAGCATTCATAAAGTTGCCTGTCCTGATTATATCCGGATGATTTCTCAAGAACCCGAACGTGCTGTGGAAGCGGACTGGGAAATGCAGCCCACCCGTGGTCAAAGCGTACAGATTGTGGTGGAAGCTTATGATCGCCGTGGTCTGTTAAAAGACTTAACCCAAGTGATCTTTTCCGATCAAATCAATATTCGTCAGGTAAATACCATTTCTGAATCGGATGGTATTGCCAATATGAAGTTGTTAATTGAGGTGAAAGGTCTGGCACAATTATCACGTTTGCTGGCGCGTTTAGAGCAGCAACCGGGAATTATTAGTGCACGTCGCCTGGTGCAAGGTAGTTAATCCAAGCCTTTAAATTAGTACATAGAAACCAGCAACTTATGTTGCTGGTTTTTTTATGCAGGCAAGAATGACTTTAGCAGTTAGACTTTAAATGTATAAATAAATTAATAAAATACATTTATGTTGTTGAAAGTATAAAGGATATTTTTTTGTGTAATTTTTATCACAAATGCTATAATCCGGCGAATAAAATGGCTTCCGAGCTAAACAATTTTTAGGGTATGGAATAATTCGGCAATGATTCAAATAAATGTATCACAACTGTATAACAGTCGTGCCGATGAGACCGTGCCTGCCTTAGAACAGATTCCTGCCATGCAGCGCAGACGGTTATCCGGAATTGCAAAATTGGCTTTAAATAGTGCGATTCAATCGCTGAAATCAGAATCGGTGGATTATATTGTTTGGGCATCACAATATGGTGATGAACATAAAACGCTGAAAATTCTGGCAGATGTTCTACAAGATCAAACTCCATCGCCGACGCAATTTTCGACCTCTGTGCATAATGCCATTGCCGGGCTGTATTCGATTTTATGTCAGGATGCGACACCATCCACCAGTTTGGCAGCATCATGGAGTGAAGCACTGATTGAAGCCTATGCTTGGCTAAAAACTACACCAAAACCCAATGCACGAGTGTTGGTGGTTTATTACGATGAAGCTTTACCTGAAATTTATCAGGAATTTCAGCCATTCAGCGGTTTTGCCATGTCGGCCATCATTAGTTTAGAGACGCCAAATCTGCAACTGGATCTAAACGCATTAACCCATCATCGCCATAAATATTTAGATGCGCAAAACTTTTATAATTTTTGGCATTCCGTAGATCAGACGCAAGATCATCGTCATACTCAGGCATGGCAAAAATGTTAAAACGCGGTCAAATCAAACAAAAAGCCAACTACCTTTGGCGTGTGGGCGCAACCGGTTTTAGTTTTGCCAGTTTCGGCATGGGTGGGGTAATTATTGGTGGGCTGGTTGCACCTTTGGTCAATCTATCGACCCGGAATCCGGAGTTGCGTCAGCAGCGCACGCAAAAAGTCATTAAGCATAGTTTCAAGGGTTTTACCGAAATGATGGTCAAGCTTGGAATTATGACCTATGAGATTGAAGGTCTGGAAAAATTACAGCACAGCAGGCAGGAACTGGTCATTGCCAACCATCCAACCCTGGTTGATGTGGTGGTGCTGATTGGTTTGATGGAACAGGCCAACTGCGTGGTGAAACAAGCCTTGTGGTCAAATCCATTTACCAGAGGTCCCGTGCAAAGTGCCGGTTATATTTTAAATGCAGGGTCTAAACAGTTTATTCAGGACTGCGTTGCAAAATTAAAGACAGATCAGGCGGCATCCTTACTGATTTTTCCTGAAGGGACACGTACAGCAAAAGGCGAGGTACTGAATGAGTTTCAGCGCGGTGCTGCGAACATTGCGATTCGTGCCAGTGTGCCGATTCGCCCGGTTCTGATTACCTGTACACCTTCAACCTTAACCAAGAATGAAAAGTGGTATCACATTCCTTCACGCCCCTTTCATATTCACGTGAAAGTACTGGATGCCATTCACCTTGATGAGCTTTTAGATGATGTCACGGTCAGTCCGAAAAATGTGCGTCAGCTGAACCATCAATTACACCAGTTTTTTAACCAAGAGTTATCTGAAAAATGAGCAATCTTGCTGATGAATTAAAGCAAATGATTATTGATGTACTGGCCCTTGAGGACATCAGCATAGATGATATTGAAACCGAAGCCCCTTTATTTGGTGAAGGCTTGGGTTTAGATTCCATTGATGCCTTGGAACTTGGCTTGGCGCTAAAAAAACGTTACAACATTCACTTGAATGCTGAATCGGCAGAAACCAAGCAACATTTTAAATCAATTCAAAGTCTGGTGGCTTTGGTTGAAGCACAGCAAAAGGCATAAGAGGTTGTATGTTAACTCAGGACCAAGTACTTGAAAAATTAAGAGAATGGATGGAAGATCTGTTCGAGATTAGCCCTGACGATGTTCAGCTGAATGCGAATTTGGCGAATGATCTGGATGTGGACAGTATCGATGCAATTGACCTTGTCGTGAAAATTAAAGAGCTGACAGGTAAACAGGTGAATCCTGAAGACTTTAAAAATGTCCGCACAGTGCAGGATGTGGTGACTGTTATTCAGAACATGTCTGCTGCATGAAACTGATCTTCAAAGGGATAGTGGCAATTGGGTTAATGCTCTATCCCTTTTTAGTGGGTTATAGTCTGGCGCATGGGCAATATATCTGGGTCAGCAGTTTGCTGATTGTACTGGGTATCTTGCGCCTGTTTAGCAAGAGCAATGCCTTATTGTGGCCTTTAACCGGATTTGCCATTTTATGTGGCAGCTTGAGCCTGATTTTAAAAGATCATGCCTGGCTAAAACTGTATCCAGTTTTGATGAGTGTGGGTGCATTGATTATTTTTGCCTCGACTTTAATTCGTCCACCTTCGATGATTGAGCGTTTTGCCCGTCTGGCAGAACCAAATTTACCCGAAGCAGGAGTGATCTGGACCCGTAAAGTCACCCTAGTGTGGTGTGGTTTTTTTGTGCTGAATGCCCTGATTGCATTGGCGACCGTGTTGTTTGCTTCCATGCAGACTTGGGTGCTGTATAACGGGTTTATTTCCTATGTGCTGATGGGGCTATTATTACTGGGCGAATTTATCTTGCGTAAGCGACAGCAGCGCTTAAATCAACTTCAGGAATAAAAACAGAATATTATGTTGTGTCATTTTCAAAATCATCTCCATTCACTGAAACCTGTGTGCATTCAGCCTGATTTAAGCCAAATCCGCTTTCAGGATTTCTGGCAGGATGTGATACAACAAAGCCATGTAATCGAGTCACTTGCACAGGAAAGTTGGGCACTCTGGGAGCCTGACAGTTACCAGTTTTTAGTGCTGCTGTTTGCGGCACTGCTAGCCAAAAAACAGGTACTGTTACCTCCGCACCGGGTCAGTGATTTAGAAAAAGAACTGGCTGAACAGAACATTTATTTCTTACAACGTCAGCCGATATCATCGCCACAAAATCAAAGCATTGAACTGAATCTGGATGATGCCTTTTTAAATCAGGCACAAATTTATTTTTACACTTCCGGTTCAACCGGTCAGCCGAAGAAAATCCCGCGGACCTTGCGTCAACTGCTGAATGAAGTGCAGGGGCTGGATGCCAGTTTTCAGTTGCCTGAAAAGGCCATTGCCATTGCTACAGTGAGCCATCAGCACATTTATGGTTTGCTGTTTAAGTTGCTCTGGCCACTGGCAAGCGGTCGCTGTTTTTATCAGACACAGCTGGCCTTTCCTGAAGATGTAGCCGATATCCAAAGAAAATTAGCCGCTTTCAAGATAAATAATTATGTGATTTCCAGTCCGGCACTGTTAAAACGCTGGACTCGGGATGTGCTGTTGCAAGACTGCTTAACCGTGTATTCATCCGGTGGAAAACTGGAATCTGGTGTGCGTCCTTATTTAAACACACCCATTACTGAAGTATTTGGCAGTTCGGAAACCGGTGGCATCGCGCATCGAAAGCAAGATGATGCTTTATGGACTCCATTTGCCAATGTCGATATTCAGGCAGCTGAGCAGCAGGAACTTCAGGTGAGAACCAATCATGCTTTTAGTGAAGACTGGATTTTTACTGGCGATAAGGTTGAAGTGATTGAACCCGGCAATTTAAAAAGTTCCTTCCGTTTGTTGGGACGCTTGGATAGGATTGTCAAACTGGAAGAAAAACGCTTAAGTCTGGATGCCATCGAGCAGAAAATTGTTGAGCTGGATGACATGGTGCAATGCCATGTGCTGATTCTGGAACGGGAACATCGCCAGATTTTGGCCTGTGTTGCGGTATTGTCGGAGCAGGCCAGACAACAGCTGCAAAATACCAATAAAGCACACTATGTTGCAGCCATAAAAGCTCAGTTGAAAGCCAAACTGGAAAGCATCGCCATTCCAAGACAGTGGCGTTTTTTGACACAATTACCGCAAAATGCCCAATCTAAGCTGAATAAACAATACATGAAATCCTTATTTCAACCTATGTTATTGCCTATTGTATTGCAGCAACAGAATGAGCCAGATCAGGCACTTTATCGTCTAGAGTTTTCTTGCGAACTGGAATGCTTTAAAGGGCATTTTCCAGATTATCCAATTTTCCCCGGTGTGGGACAGATTGGATTTATTCAGCATTTTGCCCGTCAAAGCTGGGCAGAGCTTGAGTGGTGTAATGGTTTTGAACAGCTCAAGTTTCAAGATCTCATCCGACCTTATATGGTACTGCAACTGAAATTGTCGAGAAAACTGCATAAAGTGAGTTTTGTATTAAGTCATGCAGATCAGACACTGGCATCTGGACGTTTGTTGTTTAGAACACAAACTGAACAGGCTTAGAAGGGGGATGTATATGCAGCATTGTTTTGTGATTCCAGTTTATAACCATCCGCATTATATTGAGGCTTTGGTCACTCATCTGGATCAGTTTCAGATGCCGATCATTCTGGTCAATGATGGCAGTGATGCTGCATGTACAGCACTTTTACATGATATTGCAGCACAACATCCATGGGTGGAGCTGGTTGAGCATAGCCATAATCAGGGCAAAGGGCAGGCGGTGATTAGCGGTTTGCGTCATGCACATGAACTAGGTTTCAGTCATGCCTTGCAGCTCGATTCTGACGGTCAGCATGACTGGCAAGATGTGGCAAAGTTTTTGCAAATATCTCAACAAAAACCGCAAGCGATGGTCATCGGCCAGCCGATTTTTGATGAATCGGTTCCCAAAAAACGTTTATACGGCCGTTATGCCACCCATATCTGGGTGTGGATCAACAGCCTGTCTTTTGAGATTAAGGATAGCATGTGCGGTTTTCGGGTTTATCCTCTAGCCAAGACCATTCAAGTACTAGATTCTGCAAAATTTCAGCCCCGTATGGGCTTCGATAGCGAAATTTTAGTCCGTTTGAAATGGGCCAATGTGCCTTTTATCAATGTGCCGACCAAAGTGATTTATCCTGCAGATGGTATTTCGCATTTCAATGTATGGCGTGACAATCTGGGGATGAGTCAGGCGCATGTACGCCTGTTTGGCGGTATGTTGCTGCGCTTGCCCAAATTGCTGGCACAGAAAGTGAAAGGTTGAGTTGTGGCTGAGCTGAATTCAAGCAAATGGAGTGATATTCAGGAACGTGGCAGCATGACCTCACTGACGCTCATGCTGGCTTTCTATCGTCTTGGCGGTCGCTGGCTGTGCCGTGTATTGATGTATTTTATTATTTTATGGTTCTGGATTTTTTCAGTCACTGCACGGCAGGCCTCACAACGCTATTTAACCCGCTTGCATCATTTTGCAGGCACTGATTCGCCGTTTAAAACCACACCGGGTTTAAGTCATAGCTATTTGCATTTGATGCAGTTTGGTGAATGTATTCTGGATAAAATTGAAGGCTGGCTAGGGAAAATTCCCGAGCAGCAACTGGTTTTACATGGTCATGAACATTTCCGTCAGCATTATCAAAAAGGCGCGGTGATTGTGGTGTCGCATTTCGGCAATATTGAATTGCTGCGGGCGATTAAATCGGGACATCCACAAAAAATTAATGTGTTGGTCTATCAAAAACATGCCACCAAATTTAACCAGTTCCTGAAAAAACTGAATGATCATGCCGATGTCAATCTGGTTTCGGTCGATGAATTAGGGATTGAAACTGCCTTGATTTTGCAGGACAAATTGGATCAGGGTGAATGGGTTATTGTTGCGGCAGACCGCGTACCTGTGCAATCGGATCGCGTACAGCCAATTTCATTTTTAGGTGAACAGGCCAACTGGCCGCAAGGGGCCTGGATTTTAGCCAACCTGTTAAAAGTGCCGGTATTGGCCGTGTTTTGTTATCGAGTTGATCATCAATTTGAAGTACATATTCACTCCATTGCGGAAAAGCTGAATTTCCCTCGAAAAAACCGCATGCAAGCCATTCAAAACATCACAGGCCAATATGTCAGCTTACTAGAACGGCACTGTATTCGTGCGCCATATCAATGGTTTAATTTCTATAATTTTTGGAACAAAGATTAATGCAAGTGTTAGTTGTTGGGGAAACACCACTCTCGATTGAAGATGTGGTTGCTGTTGCACGTCAGGAAAAATCAGTGGCTTTGCCTGCCAGCACTGAATGGCGCGAGTTGATACAGCGCGGTGCAGATTTTCTGGATCAACTGTTGCAGGATGAAGGCGTAATTTATGGCGTAACCACCGGTTATGGCGATTCCTGTCTGGTAGAAATTCCCGCGCATCAGGTCAATGAACTGCCTTTGCATTTATCGCGTTTTCATGGCTGTGGTCTGGGGCAAAATCTGGATTTAATCACCGCACGTGCGGTGGTGGCGACACGTTTGTGTTCACTGGCTCGCGGCTATTCCGGCGTTTCACATGCGCTGCTGCAACGTCTGGTATGGATGTTAAATGAAAATGTGATTCCGGTGATTCCATCAGAAGGTTCAGTCGGGGCGAGTGGAGATTTAACCCCATTGTCCTATATTGCCGGTGCTTTGGTCGGTGAGCGTGATGTGTATTATCAGGGGCAGATTGTTCCAATCAGTCGTGTCTATGCAGAAAAAGGCATGCAGCCTTTGGTGATGCGTCCCAAAGAAGGACTGGCACTGATGAACGGTACAGCGGTGATGACCGCGATTGCCTGCCTGAACTATAAAAAAGCCGAACAGATCAGTTTGGCCAGCACCTGTATTACCGCGCTGAATGTTTTGGCTTTGGAAGGTAATCCAAGTCATTTTGATGAAGTACTGTTTGCGCAAAAGCCGCATCCGGGGCAGCAAAATATTGCCGCGCAATTGCGCGATTGGCTAAACAGTGAAGTGCAAACCGAGCATCAGAGTTCACGTTTACAAGACCGTTATTCGCTACGCTGTGCACCGCATATTATTGGCGTGTTTGAAGATTCTAAACCCTGGTTGCGCCAGTTCATTGAAAATGAATTGAACTCGAGTAATGACAATCCACTGATTGATCCAGTGAATTTACGCGTATTGCATGGTGGTCATTTCTATGGAGGACATATTGCCCAAGCCATGGACAGCCTGAAAATCATGGTTGCCAATATTGCCGATTTAATGGATCGTCAACTGGCACAACTGGTTGACTATAAAATGAATAATGGCTTGCCACGGAATCTGACAGGTGCCACAGCAGAACGTTTGCCGCTGAATCATGGCTTTAAGGCAGTACAGATTGGCGTGTCGGCATGGACGGCAGAAGCCTTGAAACAAACCCTTTCGGCTTCGATTTTCTCACGCTCAACCGAATGCCATAATCAGGACAAGGTCAGCATGGGCACTATTGCTGCACGTGATGCCAGCCGTGTAATTGTACTGACCGAACAGGTGATTGCTGCACTGTGTTGTGCCAGTGTCCAAGCCATTCACTTAAAAGGTCTGGATGGCAAACTGGCTGAAGTGTTGGCTGCATTTAAGACTTGGGTGTTGCAAACATTTGACTACGTGGTTGAAGACCGTCCATTGCAGCACGAGTTGCAGCAACTGGTGGATCGTTTGGAAAATCTGGAATTATTGAACAGTCAACTTGTTCGCTAAACGTGATGGGATACACACTATGCATGCCGATGTGATGATTGAAGTGCCATTTCATGATGTGGATACCATGGACGTGGTCTGGCATGGGCATTATCTAAAGTATTTTGAAATTGCACGCTGCAAGTTGCTGGACCAGTTTCAGTATAACTATAAACAGATGCGTGATTCCGGCTATGCATGGCCTGTGATTGAAAGCCACGTGCGTTATGCACATGGCATCCTGTTTCAACAAAAAATTCGGGTGCGTGCCATTTTAAAAGAATGGGAAAATCGCCTGAAAATTGAATATCAAATTTTTGATGCGGAAACTGGTAAAAGGCTGACCAAAGGCTATACCACCCAAGTGGCGGTACATATTGCAAGCCGTGAAATGTGTTTCCAGTCACCGCAAATTTTATTGCAGCGTTTAAACGCTTGGTCTGAGTTTAAGTCGGAGTAAAGCAAGATGACATATTTCAATCTACAACGTGCAGCAGGATTATTAATGGCAGGGCTGTTGTCTCTGCTAATGTTGCTGTCGCAAGCGGTGCATGCGCAAAATCCGCAGCTCAGACAAATTTTTGGACAGCTTTCCGAAACTCCAACGGTACGGGCCAATTTTGAACAGCAAAAAAAGCTAGCGTCAATGAATAAAACCTTTGTCTCTAAAGGCACGGTTTTATTTTCCAAATCGCAGGGCGTAATCTGGAAAATTCAAAATCCGGTCAAAGCCGAGCTGATTGTGACCCCACGTAAACTGGTGCAAAAAACCCAGCGCACGCATAGTCAGATTGAAATTAATAAATCACCCTATGGTTCGGTGGCAACCATGTTCTTGCAGCTGATGTCGGGTAATGAAGCGGCAATTGCCAAAAACTTCAATATTGTTTCTGCCAGTTATTCGCCTGCACAGTGGAATGTGACCTTAACCCCGAAAAGCAGTTTATTTAAAAAATTATTTGTCCGGGTCGATGCACAAGGGCAGCGTTATGTTGACCGTATTGTGATTCGCGAGAAAGCCAATAACAGCACCACCATTCGCTTTAGCCAGCAAACCACTCAACCCCAAACTTTAACGGCTGAGGAAAATGCGCTTTTCCAACTGGCAAAATAAATTTACCGCGCTTTGGCTGATTGTACTCAGCGTGATTGCCATCGCGCTGGGTACGGCATGGCTGAAAAAAGATATTCATATTCAAACCAATATCTTTGCCTTATTGCCGGAAGCCCATCATGATCCACGGCTGGAACGGGCGCAGCAATATGTCAGTCAGCAGCTGAATGACAAAGTCTTTGTGGTGCTAAATGCCAAAGATGATGTCGCTTTAGACAAAGCCACCAGCACCTTTAAACAAAGTATGGCTGCAACGGATTTATGGCAACCGCTACATGCACAGCTGGATAGTGAAAAATTTGCCCAGGTGTTATATCAGCATCGTGCCGGTCTGCTGACCTCAGCTGATCAAAAACTGCTGGAAAAACAAGATTATGCCTCCCTGACAGACCAAGGTTTATTACAAATCATGAGTCCGGGTATGCCGGTCACTGCAGAGCTGTTACAACAAGATCCGCTATTATTGTTTCCGCGTTATGCCATGGGCTTATCCAGTTTACAGAGCAATGCTGATATTGCGTTGGAAGATGGCTTTGCCACCATTCGAGATGATCAAGGTATTTCACGTTTATTGGTTTTAGAGCTGAAAAACAGTCCGTATAATATTGATTATCAGGAAAAAACATCAGCATGGATTGAGCAGATCAATGCAAAACTGAAACAGATGCGGGTTGAGCCGCACTGGACCGGCACCTTGCTGTTTGCCCAGTTCGGCACCACCTCGGCGGAAAAAGAGATTTCTACTATTGGGGTGGGTTCTAGCATCGGGATTTTCCTGTTGGTACTGTTTGGTTTTCGCTCGGTTCGTCCGATGCTGACTGAAATGATTGCTGTCGGTACCGGATGTCTGGTGGCCTTTGCCATCACCCATTGGGTATTTGGTGAAATTCACCTGATGACTTTGGTGTTTGGTGCCAGTCTGGTCGGGGTCTGTGTCGATTTCTCTTTTTACTTTATGGCGATGCAATCGCAGCATCGATATCTCAATGGTTTTGCCGTATTAAAGCCATTATTGCCCAGCCTGTTTATGGGCCTGATGACCACATTGGTCGCTTATATCTTCTTGAGTTTTACCCCATTTCCGGGCTTTAGGCAGATTGCTGTTTTCTCGATGGTCGGTCTGGCTGCAGCCTGGATCACCAGCATTTTATTGTTGCCACGTTTGCCGCCTTTAAATGCCGAACCAGCGATTCGCCGCTTAAGTTTTATTGGCAAAGCACGCAGCTTTGTGCAAGCCAAAAACAGTCTGTGTTACGGCTTGATTGCAGTGATTGCTGTGGTCGCGGGCGGCAGCTTAATGTTGCTGCAAAGCAATGATGATATCCGTAATTTACAAAGTATGGATCAGAAGCTGAAGCAGGAAGATCAGTATGTACGTGAACGCTTTATGCAGCAACAAAGCAGTGAATACTTTGTGGTACATGGCGACACAGCGCAGGAGCTTGAAAAAAATGAACAGCAATTGCTGCAAAAACTGCAAATCTTACAACGTGAAGGGGCTTTAGAGACCGTTCAGGCTTTAGGACAGTGGCTGCCATCGTTAGCGCAACAACAGCACAATATTCAGTTATTGCAGGCGATTCCTGCCAGTGCCTTACAGGATTATGCAGCAGCATTGCAGCTGAATCCGGCAGAGGTGTTAGCTTGGCAAAAGCAACTCGCACAGCAACCATTACTTAGTCCTGCTGAAATGGCCCAGCATCCCTTGGCCTTTTTGCAAATGAGTCCAACCGAGCGTCTGGTGCTGTTGCAAAATGTCCATAATGTTGCCGCTTTGGAACAACTGAATAGTTCGCAGGTACAACTGTTACGTCCGGTGAATCAGTTGTCTGAACTGTTTCAGCAGCACCGTATTCAGGCGCAGTGGTTATTGCTTTCGGCTTTAATTACCTTGGCTATTGGCTTGGGCATTATTTATGGGATCAAGTCAGTTTTGCCTTTGGTGCTACCGGTAAGTCTGGCGTTGATGACTACCTTTGCAATTCAGGCTTGGCTGGGTGTTGAAATCAATTTATTCAGCATTATGGGCACTTTCCTGATTATCGGGATTGGGGTGGACTATGCCATTTTCTACCGGCATGGACATGATCATCCGCAAGTGGTGGGCATGGCCTTATTCCTATGTATGATGTCGACCTTGCTGGGTTTCGGGTTATTATCGTTTAGCCATACCTATGCGATTCACTGCTTTGGCTTGACGGTTTTACTTGGAGTGATTTTTTCATTTATTTACGCAACATTGTTTACATCTTCCGATACCAAACATGTTGTGCTTCAACAATATCAGTCAAAGAACTGAGAAATTAAGGTACAGTGCAATGAGCACCATGCAACACACAGATGTATTGATTATCGGCGCGGGGCCATCAGGCAGTTCGGCAGCAGCATTGTTGCGTCAAAAGGGCTATCGGGTGACGATTATTGAAAAACAATATTTCCCACGTTTTTCGATTGGTGAGTCATTATTGCCACAATCCATGGTT
The DNA here is from genome assembly GCF_052712855.1 of Acinetobacter sp. F16. NCBI lineage: Bacteria > Pseudomonadati > Pseudomonadota > Gammaproteobacteria > Moraxellales > Moraxellaceae > Acinetobacter > Acinetobacter sp. F16. The sequence goes on along the minus strand of NZ_JBRATK010000009.1, from coordinate 74,142 downwards.
TTCTTGGAAGAAGCAGGGCTGCTGGATACGGTACATGAGCATGTTGGCGAGTTTGCCTTTCAGTTTAAAAATGGCGCGGCGTTCTTAAGAGGCAAGCAGCGCAGTTTTTATGACTTTACCCAGAAGTTTAGCGAAGGTCCAGGCACCACCTGGCAGGTTCGCCGTGCCAACTTTGACCATTTACTGGCAGAGCAAGCTGAAAAACAGGGTGCAGAAATTCGTTTTGGGCATGAAGTGATTGATGTCGATGTTGTCTCAGATCAGCCCATTTTGACGGTAAAAGATGAGCAGCAAAATGTGTATCAGATTCAGGCTAAATTTTTACTCGATGCCAGTGGTTTTGGCCGAATCTTGCCGAAGTTCTTAGACCTGGAAAGCCCCTCCAACTTTCCGGTACGTCGTGCCGTGTTTAGCCATATTGAAGACGGCATTTTAGATGATCCCGATTTTGACCGTGAAAAAGTCCTGATTACCGTGCACGCTAAAGACCATCGCGCTTGGTATTGGGTGATTCCATTTGCCGACGGCCGTTCATCTTTTGGTGTGGTGGCAGAGCAAGACTTCTTTGCACAATATGGCTTTGATGGCAGTGCTGATCATGATCTGGCAGCCTTGTTTAAACGGATTCTGGCCGATGACGAAAGCCTGTCGCATGTCTTGCGCAATGCCAAATTTGATACGCCAGTCCGCACTTTAGTGGGCTATTCTGCCAATGTGAAACATTTGGCGGACCGTAATTATGCGCTCTTGGGCAATGCCGGTGAATTCCTCGACCCGGTATTTTCATCAGGTGTCACCATTGCCTTGAAGTCTTCAAGCCTGGCGATTCCTTTGGTGGATCAGGTGCTGCAAGGGCAACAGGTCAACTGGATGGAACAGTATGAAAAGCCGTTACGTGCTGGCATTCAAGTGTTCCGTGCCTATGTGGAATCTTGGTATGACGGTGAATTTCAGGATGTGGTGTTCTCGAAAAATCAGGATGAAAAAATTCGTCGTATGGTGTCATCACTGCTGGCCGGTTATGCCTGGGATACCACGAATCCGATTCATAAAAATGCCAAAAAACGCTTAAGCACCTTGGCTGAATATTGCCGCGATCCACAGCAAACTGAAACCCAAAGCAATGGTGGCTAATATGCAACTGAAATGGACTGCAATGTTACTCGCTGGTGTCCTGCTCTGTAGCGGCTGCCAATCGATGCTGCCCAAAGCACAAGGTCTGGCAACTGCAACCTGGGCTGCACAGAATTATCAGCGTCAGGATCAGCTTGAAGTTCAGTGGAAAGAGCAGAGTTTTAGTTTTCTACTGTATCAGCAACAGCAAGGTTCAAGACTGGAGATGCTGGCTTTAACCCTGACTGGGCAGCAATTATTCAAGCTGAGTTTTGATGGTCATAAAGTCCATGTCGAACAGCGGATCGAGCAAATGAAGCTGTTGCCATTTGAATTTGTGGTGCGCGATATTTTATATGCAACTTATCCGAATTTTGCCCAGTTGCAGCAGCAGAATGTTCGCATTGAAAAATCTGCTCAGGCACAGTCGGTTTTTATCAATCAGCAGCATGTATTAAACATCAAACATGAAAATGATGTGATTGAATTGGATAATCTGCAAGTGCCTTATCAAATGGTCATCAGTCGCATCAATGATGGCTTGGAAAACACTGAGGTAGAAAGCAGCGATGTGGAAAGCACTGAATAAGAGGCGATGATGATGGGTGATCCAATCAGTACACAACATCCTGCAGTCGGGATTCAGTTCAGCGTGGGTTTATCCGCACTCGGGAATACCGCTGAACAGATCAAACAGGCGTTGACCACAGAGCAAAATACTTTGAGCCTGGTTTCAGGATTTATCCCGGAAAAGCAGGTCTGGGTAGGCGCCTATCAGCAGCCCTTAATCGAATCTATTCCAGCATTTTTGCAAGATGTCGATTCGCGTAATTTACGTTTTGCCTTAACCGCCTTAAGTTCAATTGAAACTGCTGTGCGCGACTATACGGCACAGTTTGATCGCAAACGTCTGGCGATTATTATGGGTACTTCGACCTCTGGTATTGCCGATAATGAAAAGCTGCTGAAACAGTATTTTGTTAATCAGGCTGAGGTTGAAGTCCAACACTGCAAACAGGAAATGGGCAGTTTAGCCAAAGCTTTGCAGAGGTATCTGGGGTGGGAAGGTCCGGCATACACCATTTCCACCGCCTGTTCTTCAAGTGCCAAAGCCATGGCGGCAGGACAGCGTTTGATTAATGCAGACCTAGCCGATGCGGTTCTGGTGGGTGGTGTGGATAGCTTGTGTCAGCTGACGTTAAATGGATTTAATAGCCTGGAAAGCCTGTCCAATGATCTTTGTCAGCCCTGTGGTGTGCAGCGTGACGGGATTAATATTGGTGAAGCTGCCGGGCTGTTTTTATTGTCCAAAGAGACCGCACCGGTGATGTTGATGGCGGCGGGTGAATCAATGGATGCCTGGCATATCTCTGCACCGCATCCAGAAGGCAAAGGCGCTGCGGCGGCGATGCAAAAGGCGCTGGATAGCGCAGGAATTACAACCAGTGATATTGGCTATTTGAATATGCATGGCACGGCAACGCCACAAAATGATGCCATGGAAATTAAAGCCGTTCAGACAGTATTCCAGCACTATGATGTGCCGATCAGCAGTACCAAGCATAAAACAGGGCATTGTCTGGGCGCAGCAGGTGCCATTGAAGCGGTGATTTGCCAGCAAATTTTAGCAGATCAGTCATGGTTGCCTCTGCACCAATCGGGTAGCATTGACCCAGAACTGGATGAGCAAAATTATGTACTGGATGCACAGTTGCAACAGCCGATCCAGTATGTGATGAGTAATTCATTTGCTTTTGGTGGCAGTAATATCAGTCTGATTTTTGGAACAACACTGAAATGATGGATGCAGTACAGTTTATCCCGCATGAAAAGCCGATGGTCTTTGTGGATCATTTGATTGAAGCCAATGAACATTGTGCCATTGCTGAATTGGTGATTCGACCTGAACTGATGTTTTGTGAAGCTGAAGGTTTACCGACATGGACCAGTATTGAACTCATGGCACAGACCATCAGCGCCTATGCAGGCCATAAAGGTCAAATGCTCGGCTTGCCGCCAAAAATTGGTTTTTTATTGGGTACCCGTAAAATGCAGTTGCCTGTGCCTTATTTTGCTTTAGGGGAAACCGTACGGATTAAAGCGGAACAGGGCTATTTGCATGAAGGCTTGGGGCAGTTTAACTGTGAAATTGAGTATCGGGAACATCGTTTTAGTGCCATGTTGAGTGTGTTTGAACCGCCAGAAATTGAAAAAAATATTGGGAAGCCAGAGTGAGTAGAAGAATTTTAGTAACCGGTTCAAGCCGCGGAATTGGTAAAGCGGTAGCCTTGCAATTGGCGCAATCAGGTTTCGATGTCACTGTCCATGCACGATCCAGACAACAAGAAGCAGCGCAGGTGGTACAGGAAATTCAGGCTTTGGGTCAGTCCAGCCACGCGCTTTTATTTGATGTGAATGACCGCGAACATGTCATGCAATTGCTTGAACAGGATGTTGCAGAACATGGCGCATTTTATGGTGTGGTGCTAAATGCCGGTTTAACCCGAGATGCAGCCTTTCCGGCCTTAACCGACAATGACTGGGATGAAGTCATCTCTACATCTCTGGATGGTTTTTACAATGTCTTGAAGCCGCTGGTCATGCCGATGATTCGCCTGAAACAAGGCGGACGTATTGTCACCATGTCTTCTGTTTCAGGCTTGATGGGCAACCGTGGTCAGGTGAATTACAGTGCCGCAAAAGCCGGTTTAATTGGTGCGACCAAAGCTTTGGCGCTGGAACTGGCGAAACGAAAAATTACCGTGAACTGTGTGGCACCGGGTTTAATTGAAACCGAAATGGTCTCCGAAGAAGTCAAAGAACATGCCTTAAAGATGATTCCATTACAACGCATGGGACAGGTCGATGAAGTGGCGAAAGTGGTGAAATTTTTATGCAGTGATGATGCCAGTTATATCACGCGTCAGGTGATCTCTGTGAATGGGGGCTTGATTTGATGAAACGTGTTGTGGTCACAGGCATGTCCGGGATTACTTCTTTAGGTGAAACGGCAGATCAGATCTTCAGTAATTTTGAACAGGGCAAAAGTGGCATTCGCTATATGCCGGAATGGGAAGTCTATACCGACTTACGCAGTAAATTGGGTGGTCCGGTAGAATCCTATACCATCCCTAAACATTTTAACCGTAAAGTGACACGCGGCATGGGCCGAGTTGCCTTGATGTCAACGGTTTGTGCTGAAAAAGCCCTAGAAGATGCAGGCCTATTGAATGATCCCATCTTAAGCAGTGGTCAGACTGGCGTGGCATTTGGCTCATCGGCCGGTAGTGTCGATGCAATTGGCGAGTTTGGCAGCATGTTGCTTGACAACAACATGAACAGAATGAATGCGACCACCTATATTCGTATGATGTCGCATACCAGTGCGGTGAACATGACCGTGTATTTTGGCTTAAAAGGTTTAACTTTACCAACCTCCAGTGCCTGTACTTCGGGTTCAATGGCGATTGGTCAGGCCTATGAAGCGATTAAATACGGCAAGCAGACCGTGATGCTGGCAGGTGGTGCCGAGGAACTGAGTGCGGCAGGTTCAGCGGTGTTTGATGTATTGCTGGCCACCAGTGGTCAAAATGAACATCCGGAAAAAACACCGCGTCCATTCGATGCCAAACGTGATGGCCTGGTGGTGGGTGAAGGTGCAGGCTGTTTAATTTTAGAAGAATATGAACATGCCAAAGCGCGTGGTGCCAAAATTTATGCAGAAGTCATTGGTTATGGCAGCAATACCGATGGTCAGCATGTTACACGTCCAGATTCTGAAATGATGGGACGCTGTATGCAATGGGCATTGTCTGATGCGCAAATTGCGGCAGACCAGATTGACTACGTCAATGCACATGGTACATCGACCGATCAAGGCGATATTGCAGAAAGCCAGGCAACTGCCAAAATTTTGGGCAAGAAGCCGATCAGCTCGCTAAAAAGCTATTTCGGGCATACTTTAGGGGCTTGCGGTGCGATAGAAGCCTGGCTGAGTATTGAAATGATGCAGCGCAGCCAGTTTGTTCCCACATTAAATTTAGAAGAAATAGATCCGGCATGTGGCGATCTGGATTACATCGTGAATGATTCTAGAAAGGTCAATGCCGACATCATCATGAGCAATAATTTTGCTTTTGGAGGCATTAATACCTCCCTTATTTTTAAACGGGTTTAACTACAACAAGAGAGTGAAAATCATGTTAATGAAAAAATTAACACTTACAGCAGCATTGTGTTTTGGTGGGGTGGTTTCAGCTCAGGCTGCAGATACTGTACATAATCTGGATTTTAAAAGTGCCGTTGAACGTGCTGTTGCAGATGGAACCTTGGATGGTTCTGTGAAGTTCTATCTGGCGGGAACCAAGTCTGGCGGTAAAGTGATACAAAAAGATGCGGTGACCAATAAAAAAACCAATGGTTTTGCCAAATCTGCAGAAACAGCCTGTGATCACGTGTTACGTTCCGCATTAATTCAGTTGCAAAATACTGCAAAAGCGCAAGGGGCCAATTCTGTCACCAATATCGTCAGCTATTTCAAAGCGAATGAAGCTAAAAGCACCACGACCTATCAGTGCTTTAAAGGCATGGCAGTGGCAAGCGTTGCTTTAAAAGCGGATCTGGTTAAGTTCTAAGTTTAAGCAATGCCATTCAGCAATTGAACATAGCAAGATGGATGAATTTTCGATACCATTTTTGCTGCAGCATAAAAAAGCCCATCCGAAGATGGGCTTTTTTATGTCAATTTAAAGCTGATCTGGCTTTAAAGAAGTTATTTAGGAATTTCTTCTTCCTCAAATTCAGGTTTAACCTGAACAATGAAGTCTTGACGGTTCAGGCCGCGCCACAGGGCAAATGCAGTACCGATATAAATCGAAGAATAGGTACCGACAAATACACCAATAAACATCGCGATAGAGAACCAGTGTAAACCTTCACCACCGAGCAGCATCATGGCCACAACAACCAGCAATAAGGTTGCTGAGGTATGAATGGTACGGCGTAGGGTTTCTGTCAAAGAAATATCGATAATTTCACGCGGGCTTGCGCCACGGATCTTACGGAAGTTTTCACGGATACGATCCGATACCACGATGTTATCGTTGAGCGAGAAGCCTAAAAGTGCCAAGATGGCTGCCAGTACGGTTAAATCGAATGGCCATTGCATCATGGCAAAAACGCCCACGGTTACAAGCACGTCATGGAATAACGAAAGCACCGCACCTATAGCCAGCTTGAATTCGAAACGAATCGTAACGTAGACCAGCATTAATAATAATGCCAATCCAACAGCGCCCGCAGATCGAACATAAAGCTCATTTCCGACCTGACCACCCACCGAGTCCACTTTGTGAACTTCAGCAGCATTATTCGGCAATTGGGCCGCTTTGGTAATCGCGTTACTCAAGTCTTCCACTTCAAGCTCTTGAGGGGGCATACGCACCAAAAGGTCTTTGTTGCTACCGAGGGTTTGCACCACGGCATCTTTAAAACCGGCTTGGTTCAAAGCTTTAATGACTTCAGTCTGGTTGGCAGGTTGTGCATAGTTTAACTCTGCAGAAACACCGCCGGTAAAGTCTAAACCTAGGTTTAAGCCTTTGGTCACAATAAAGAAGATACTTGCAATAGTCAGGATGATGGAAAAAATTGCCGCTGGTTTGGCAATCTTCATAAACGGAATTATGCGTTCATCATCTGGGCGACCGTATTTTTTTGAATCAGGTTGAGTCATATCAGTCATCATAGATCTCCTTAAATGCTCAACTTCTTCAAGTTACGTTTTTTGCCATAAATGAGCTGTACGATTGCACGGGTCACTGTAATTGCAGTAAACATCGAGCAAATAATACCGATCATTAATGTTACGGCGAAGCCTTTAATAGGACCTGTGCCGATGGCAAAAAGAATAAACGCAACCAGGAACGTGGTTAAGTTGGAGTCAAAAATGGTGTTATAGGCTCGATCATAACCCGCGACAATCGCTTGTTTGGGCGAGGCTCCCCATTTCATCTCTTCCCTTATTCGCTCACAGATCAGTACGTTGGCATCGACCGCCATACCAATCGTGATCACGATACCCGCAATACCCGGTAAGGTCAGCGAAGCACCAATCCACGACATGACAGTCAGGATCATCGCCAGGTTGGCAATCAGGGCAAAGTTGGCAATCACACCGAATAAACGGAAGAACACCACCATCCAGATCGCAACCAGAATGAAACCGATTTGAGTCGATAACACACCTTTGTCAATATTTTCCTGACCCAGGCTTGGACCGACGACACGTTCTTCAACGAAGTACATAGGCGCAGCCAAAGCACCGGCACGAAGCATCAGCGCAAGTTCAGCCGCTTCTTGTGGTGAATCCAGACCGGTAATACGGAATTGTGAACCCAATACGGCTTGAATGGTTGCCGCATTAATCACGACAGATTCTGCATAAGGCGTACGCACTTCAGTTTGTGCACCGGTTACAGGATCGGGTACATAACTGATTTTTTGCTTGTTCTCAATGAACAGTACCGCCATGCGTTTACCTACCGCAGTACGTGTTGCATCAGACATCAGCTTGCCGCCAGCGCTGTCTAAAGTAATATTTACTTCAGCACCACCACTGTCTTGGCTAAAGCCACTGGATGCATTTTGTACACGTTCACCGGTAAGAATCCGGTTACGGTTAAGTAATAATTCACGGCCACTATCTAGCGATTCATAAGCAAAAACTTCTGTACCCGGGGGTAATGCCTGACCCGTCGATTTACCGCTATACGGATCGATATATTGGTCATTCAAATCAGAAACCAGACGGAACTCCAGGTTCGCTGTACGGCCCAAGACACGTTTTGCTTCAGCGGTGTCCTGAACACCCGGAAGTTCAACCACAATGCGGTTGCTACCCTGAGTTTGAACCAGTGCTTCCGCTACACCTAACTCGTTAATACGGTTACGTAAAGTGGTTAAGTTTTGATTCACTGCATAAGACTGAATTTCTTGCTTGCGTACATCGGTATAATTCAGACGTAAAGTTGAACCTGATTCAGATGCAATCGCTTGCTGAGTGAATTCATTACCATTACGACGCAAGAAGTCCATCACCGCATCACGGTCACTATTGTTGGCAAACTGCACAGTAATAGTGTTGTTATTTAACGCAAGGCTATTGAATTTCAGCTTGTTGTCACGCAGTTGACGGCGCAAATCAGTCGCAGATGTTTCCATACGCTGACTGATGGCCTTGTCCATATCCACTTCAAGCAAGAAGTGCACACCACCACGTAAATCCAGACCCAATTTCATTGGTTTTGCACCAATTTTTTGTAGCCATTCAGGAGTGGTTGGCGCAAGGTTCAATGCAACAACATAATTATCGCCAAGTCCACGGCGCAATACTTCTTTGGCTTTTAACTGTGCTTCAGAAGAATCGAGACGCAAAAGGGCAGCATTATTGCTAAAGCTGTTGTCATGGCTTGGAATTTTTTCACTTTCTAATAATTGCTCTGCTTTTTGTACGATGCTTTGATCAATCTGGGTACCGGCTTTGGCACCCGAAATTTGAACAGCAGGTTCATCGGGATACAAACTAGGCAGGGCATATAATGTACTAACCATCAAAACTACGATGATCAGCAGATATTTCCATGCTGGGTAACGCATTTATTTTCTTCTTAAAATGAAAAAGTCGTGCGAGGGCACGACTCTTTTTGATTAAAGATTATTTAATGTGCCTTCAGGCAGAACTGAAATCACACTTGCACGCTGGATTTTTACTTCTACGCCACGGCTTAATTCAACCACTGCAAAATCACCTTCAAGTTTAGTGATTTTACCCATTAAACCGCCTGCAAAAACCACTTCACTACCGATGCCTAGGCTTTCAACCAAGGTGCGGTGTTCTTTAGCGCGTTTTGCTTGAGGGCGCCAAATCAGGAAATAGAAAATTGCGACAAATACTGCAATCATCAAAAGGTTAGTAACCAAACTTGGCTGGGCTGCAGCTTCACCCGCTGCGTGAGCAGTAGAAATAAAAAGGCTCATTTCATTTTCCTAAAATAAAAAAACTGTATATCAACAATATGATAATTAACTAACTTGTTCTGCAATTTACCTTGTCTTTTTCTTCAGCGCAAATGCTGAAAGATTAATCTTCAGGACAAGGCGGAACTTCTAGACCACGACATGCATAAAATTCCTGGACATATTGATCAAAAGTACCATTATCTAACGCATCACGGATGTCTTGTGTAAATCTTTGGTAATAACGCAGGTTATGAATGGTACCGAGCATAGAACCGAGCATTTCACCGCATTTTTCCAAATGGAATAAGTACGAGCGAGTGAAATTCTGGCAGGTATAACAGTCGCATTGCGAATCAAGCGGGCTTTGGTCATGACGATATTTGGCATTACGGATACGCACCAGACCATCTGTCACAAAATAATGACCGTTACGTGCATTACGGGTTGGCATCACACAGTCAAACATATCGACACCGCGACGGATCGCTTCCACGATATCCTCCGGTTTGCCGACACCCATCAGGTAACGCGGTTTATCTTCAGGCATTTTCGCAGGAAGATAGTCCAGTACCTTGATCATTTCTTCTTTCGGTTCACCCACTGAAAGACCGCCAATGGCAAAACCATCAAAATCAATTTCTTTTAAACCATTGAGTGATTCATCACGAAGATCTTCGTACATACCGCCCTGAATAATACCGAACAAGGCATTTTTATTTTTAAGCACATCGTGATGTTGAGTTTTACAGCGTTTTGCCCAGCGCAATGACAGCTGCAAAGATTTTTGCGCTTCTTCACGGGTGGCCGGGTAAGGCGTACATTCATCAAAAATCATCACGATGTCTGAATTCAAGGTATGTTGAATATCCATTGAAATTTCAGGTGACAAGAAGACTTTAGAGCCATCAATTGGTGAACGGAAAGTCACGCCATCTTCTTTGATCTTGCGCATTGCACCCAGACTGAATACCTGGAAGCCGCCTGAATCGGTTAAAATTGGTTTATTCCATTTCATGAACTCGTGTAAGCCACCATGTTCACGAATCACGTCTAAACCTGGACGCAAGTAAAGGTGAAACGTATTACCCAAAATAATTTGGGCTTTAATGTCTTCAATATCGCGTGGGAGCATGCCTTTAACAGTACCGTAGGTACCAACAGGCATAAATACCGGCGTTTCAATCACGCCGTGTTCAAGTGTTAAACGACCACGACGGGCACGACCCGACTGACCTAGTTTTTCAAACTTCATAAAATATCCTGAACAAGAGCAAAGCACTGCGTGCAGTGCAAGAGCGAATAAACAGTTCGCCGCTAAAAGTTGGCTATTTTCCTAGATTACGCACATAAACACCAGCGTTGTCGAATTTTAACTCGATACTTTCCTTTTCACTGTATATCGGAAAAGGGGTTGGGTTGCTTAAAGTCAGGTTGTGGCTTGCATGATAGAACTGTTCAATACGTTCTAATATTTCATTTTTTTCCAAGGCACAGCCATCTTTTATCCCACAATCCATCGCGGCAATGGTCTGAATCAGTTTCTGAATATAGGGATTGCTGTCAATAAAAGCCGATTCTAAAGTCAGCAAATAGGCTTGCTGTGCAATGTGTAAATAATCATAAGGTTCAACTTCGGTCATTTGTGCTAAATCGACCAGCAGATCTTTATCAGCTTGGGATAGCTTTTGTTTGCTGCCTAAGTTTTGAGGCAGGGTTTTGGGAGAATGATGCTGAATGAAGTCATCCAGTAATGGGCTGCCGCTATTGAGGCACTGTGCAGAATGGATTGCCACTTGAGACTGATGAGGAATGTGAATAAAAAACACAATATTATGGGTATCCAGACCATAAGAATGCACAAAAGCCTGTTTAGCCTGTTGAAAGGCGGCAATCACCAGATCGAGATTGTTTTGAGCATTGCCATGGTTCTGCTCCAGCATCGGATTGCCAAAGGCATGGGTTTTTTTTAAATAATCTGCCAAGATTAATTTAAATTGTGCAAAACGGTTTTCTGCAGATGCGTGAGCGCGATAACGCCATTTCGTCACCTGCCATTTGTCCTGTTCTGACAGATATTGAAGTACGTCTTCATGCTCCGCGAATAAGCTACGGGTGGTCGATACGGCTAAATCATCCATCCGTAAATATTCATTGAAAACCAAGGCACATGCATAAATTTGGTCTTCATTATATTGGTCGTATAAGGGGTAAAAGGCTTCAATTAATGCATCTTTGAGCAGGGGAATATGTTCTACCATGAGCTTTATTCTTTTTATAAAGTTAATGTTTTTTATTAAATTTTTTAAAATTATAGTTTTTGGACTTCTTGCGGTTATTTATAAATGGTGAATGCAAGAAATCCCGAGCTGTTAAAAATTAGGTCGATAGTCAAAATTTTGGGTAACCGCTTGATCTCTAAAGGGACGAATGGCTTTTTTACCCATGGTCATGGTGTTGATAATATTATTGGGAAAAACCTGAATGTGATTATTAAACAGCTCTACATTGCGGTTAAAAATGGTAATCGCTGCGCCGACATTTTCATTTTGTTCTTCAATCTCATTTATCATTTTAAGATAAATTTCATTGGCTTTCAGTTCAGGATAGTTTTCAACCACCACATTTAAACTACGCATCAATTCTTTATTCAGGCTTTCAATGCGCTGTAATTGCGAGACGTCGGTATTATTGATATTCAAGTTTAAAATATTCTGACGCAGTTCAGTCACTTTTTCTAAAGTGCCTTTTTCAAAACTTGAATATTGTTCAACCAAAGGTTGCAGGCCATCCAGAATTTTAATTTTCTGACGTTCATAGCTGGCAACATCCGACCAGGCACGTATAGACGCATTGTGATGACGCACAATATTGTTGCGAATCATGATGCATGCCACGACCACGGCAATGATCAACAGCAAAAAAATTAACAGCCCCATTTTATGTCCCCAGAACATCAAGCGTTTTTATTTTAAAAAATGCGTTAAGTCACGCTGTAAGCTTTCTAAATAAGGTAATTTAAAAGTACGTAAGTGTCCACGTAATACAGAAATATCTTGAATTTTTTTAGCTCGGGTCGATATTTTAAATAAATCAGCAGGACCTAAAAAGCATAAGGTATGACTAGTCGGATGGAACATTAAATCGCCCTGACGCTGGGCAAAGAAATCAGCCAGTTTCAGTACAAATGCCGGTGAAAGTAATTTCGCAGTTTGCATTTCGTCACTGCCAAAAATATTTAATTTTTCATTGGTCTGAATATCACTAGTATGCCAAGGAAAGCTATAAGGGTAATAAAAGCTCTTGCGTGCTGTGGTAATCGCCAGTCCTTGGATCTCAACATCAAAAACGAATACGCCCCATAAGTCTTTATGAACTTCTTTCACTTTGACATCATTGCCATCTTTATCACGCACGCGAACCTGATTGACAAAATGATATTGGAAAACCATGACTTGATGCTGTTTGCCATCCTCATCTGCCCATACCGTACTGGCATAATAGGGGATGTCATTAGAGAGCGTGCCTTGATTAAACACTGGGAACAGGCGTTTTAAATGGGCAATCAATAAAACCGGTTGCAGCGGCACAGAAATATGTTGCGGCTGTTGCAGGAAGGCGAGCTGGTATTTTTTGGCGATGGTCTGTTGCTCTAAATATTCAATCACATCATCAATCGGCTTTTTATCTTCGTAGCTGATATAGGCCCAGAACATCATAAATAGCCCAGTCACCAGACCAAGCTGTAGCCAGATATTGGTCGGGAGAATAAAAATTGGCAGCACAAAAAAAAGCCCTACCGCAGCTAAAAGTAGCGGCAAGACATTTTCAAATTTGAGAACGATCGGCGCATTCCACGGATGCAAACCATCCAGAATATCCTGCTGGGTTTGAGCCTGACGACCAATCTCCCAGAGCCGCGCAATATTCTGAAAAACCCGTTCATTTTTTTTACGTCGAATATGAATCGAATGTCTAACAGTATCGAGCGGCATGGTGTGCTTCTTTTTATCGGCAAGTATTAAGGCGTAATTTTATCAATCAGCATGGCATCGCCATAACTAAAGAAGCGGTATTTGGCGTCTACCGCATGATGATAGGCATTCAAAATGTTATCACGATTCGACAATGCCGAAACCAGCATCAATAAGGTGGATTCAGGTAAGTGGAAGTTAGTAATTAAACGATCCACCACTTTAAAGTCATAACCTGGATAGATGAAGATTTGTGTATCACCTGTCCATGCATCTAATCTGCCGCCATGCGCTTGAGCCGCACTTTCAATGGCACGGGTTGCTGTGGTTCCGACCGAAATGACTTTATTGCCACGGGCTTTGGTTTGACGAATCAGTTCAACCGTATGCTCTGGAACATCACACCATTCGCTATGCATAATGTGGTTTTCGATATCTGTGGTGCGTACCGGCAAGAATGTACCGGCGCCAACATGTAGCGTCACAAAAGTTTTTTGAATGCCTTTGGCTTCAAGTTTTTCCAGTAAGTCTTGGTCGAAATGCAGGCTGGCTGTTGGTGCTGCGACGCTTGCCAGTTTAGTCGGGTCATTAAATACGGTCTGATAGCGTTCGGTATCAATGGCTTCGGCTTCACGGTTGAAATAAGGCGGAATCGGCAAAGCACCGTATTGATCTAAGACATCTAAAATCGGTTGTGAAAACTCGACAATAAACAAGTTCTCGTGGCGACCTTGCACCGTTACTTTTACCGCGTCTTCACCAATAAAAAGTTCAGCACCGGCTTTAGGCGAGTTGCTGGCTTTAATGTGGCAGTGTGCAATAAACTTGTCCTGCATCCGTTCCACTAAAACTTCTACAGCACCACCAGAGGCACGTTTACCTTTCAGGCGTGCTTTCATCACTTTGGTGTCATTTAAAATCAGCAAGTCACCAGAATCGAGTAAATCAAGAATGTCGGTGAAATGACAGTCATGATATTGCCCTTGCGCATCTAGGTGCAAAAGGCGTGAAGCACTACGGGTTTCTAAAGGGTAGCGGGCAATGAGTTCGTCAGGGAGATCAAAGTTAAAGTCAGAAAGTTGCATCTTCAATGTATAGAAATAAGAAAAACGTCCGTATTATAGTCCTGAAAAGGGCAAACGAGATGATATCTGATGCTTTTTAAGACAAACTTTTTGGTTTTGCTATAAAAGTGATCAATTGATTGAATTAGATAATTGACAATTCGAAGTTTGATAGTAATATAGCCACCACAAGCTAATGCGCTTGTAGCCCCTTTCCCGAGGTGGTGAAATTGGTAGACGCGGCGGACTCAAAATCCGCTGTCAGAGATGACGTGTCGGTTCGAGTCCGACCCTCGGGACCAGATTTTAAAAACCCCAAGCCAGTACTAAAGGCTTGGGGTTTTTTTATTGGTTAAAGAAATTTCTGCTGAGGTTTGAGTATCAGGTCAAAGGAATAAATTAAACAAATTTACCTTAAACGGTCACATTTGTTCGTTTTATGTCTTTTTTCATTGTGCTCGCTATGGAAATTTGTTAATAAAGCTAAAGGTGAGAATTATTTTTACAACAACAATAGTGATTGGATAAATCTGATATGAAAATGCAGTTGCTTGAAATAGGCTCAGAAACTGAGCAGCTTAGCGCATGTAAGCTTTCACTATTGTTAGGCGTTTTTACGCCGACGAATCAGGTTGAGCGCTTTTTAAGATTTGCACGACGCATGCTTGGAGCTGATCAGGCTGTGATGGCATTTCATAATGAACCTTATATCTGGTATTCCTCAACTCATGGTTTCAAGGCATTCTGCTCGCCAGGTGAAACCTGTTTAAGTGCTTATTTTGAAGGGCAGGCTTTTATTGATCATCAGCATGTTCAATATCCGAATCTGGTCCAGCATGTAAGTCAATTTGGTGCAGAGGCTAAACGTTATCTGGCTTTTGATTTGCGTATGAGTGATGGCGTTTCGATTGGTCAGGCACTGTTTTTTGATTTACATCAGCAATGTTTTAATCCTGAAGATATTGCAACCGTTCAAGATTTTACCAATAGTTTGACCCATATCATTGAGCTGAAAGCAGACCATGCCGATCTTAAAGAAATGTATGAACAGCAGGCTGCACTCAACTTTAGTAAAACCAAATTTTTCCAGATTATTGCACATGATTTAAGAGCGCCATTTCACGGATTGCTGGGCTTTTCAGAAGTGTTGGCACAAGAGCGTGAAACACTTGATGAATCAAGTGTGCAAAGTATTTCTGAATATTTATACGATACGGCACAATCGACCTATAATCTGCTAGAAAGTCTGCTGAATTGGGCGATGGCGGAAGGTGGGCGTTTTATTTATCACCCCATTAACTTTGAATTGAAACAGTCGACCAAGATTGTCTGCGATGTCTTAAACAGTCTGGCCGTAAAGAAAAATATTCAGCTCATTGACCAGATTGAAGATGGCATTAAAGTCTGCGCTGATATCAATATGATCACCTCAGTGATACAGAATCTGGTTTCCAATGCTTTAAAATTCACCCCGACCGATGGCACGGGGCAAGTCATCATCACTGCGAGCCAGTCTGAAGCAGGCGTGCATATTTCTGTCCGCGACACAGGCTTGGGCATGAGTCAAATGCAAATGGATCAGCTGTTTCAGCAGTCCGTGACTGCCAGTATTAAAGGTACAGCAGGAGAGAAAGGTACGGGTCTGGGACTAGTGTTGTGTAAGCGATTCATTGATCTGAACCATGGTGAAATTTTTGTAGATTCCAGAGAAGGCGAAGGCACGACTTTTAATGTGACTTTACCGGCGGCGACCAGTACCCATCAGGCTTTAACCCCTGAACAGCTCAAAACTGAAACATTAAAAGTATAGAAAATAAATTTTTCTTTTCCTCTATTTCCCTTCAGCTGATATAACTAGAAAAAACTCGGCTGAAGGTTTGCAAAATGAATGCGGAACAATTGCACAAAACATTACGTGCTAGCCAATACGCAGAACAAGTATTGGGAAATCATGCGATATTACTCGAACAAGATTATGCAATTGACCAATTTCTCGTTCCTTTAAGCACCGCGCAAATCCAGAACTTTATTCATGCCGCTTTAGATAATATTACTGATGAAACCACATGGATGCGTGCCATTCGTGTGCTTCGCGCACGTTTGATGTTTCGCTGGATTTGGCAAGACGCCAATCAACTCACCGATGTTGTTACCTTGACCCGTGAACTTTCAGACTTTGCCGATGCATCCATTTGCGCAGCAAAAGATTTCGCACGCGTTGCTCTTATTGCAAAGCACGGTGAGCCGATCGGTTATAGCGGTACGGTACAAGATTTAATTGTGGTCGCCATGGGCAAACTCGGTGCTCAAGAACTTAATCTTTCAAGTGACATTGATCTTATTTTTGCCTTTGGTGAGCAAGGTGAAACCAATGGTCGTAAATGCATTGATGTACAGCAGTTCTGTATTCTATGGGGGCAGAAACTGATTTATCTGCTGGATCATATCACTGCTGATGGTTTTGTATTTCGTGTCGATATGCGTTTACGTCCATGGGGGGATGGTTCGGCACTTGCCATCAGCCATGTGGCTTTGGAAAAATACTTAAGTCAGCACGGGCGTGAATGGGAACGTTATGCCTGGATCAAAGCGCGTATCGTCACTGGTGGAAAAGAAGGCAGTGAACTGTTGGATATGACCCGACCATTCGTGTTCCGCAAATATGTCGACTACACCGCCTTTGAAGCCATGCGTGAAATGAAGGCAATGATTGAACGCGAAGTACTGCGCCGTAATATTGAAGATGATATTAAGCTCGGTGCGGGTGGTATTCGTGAAGTCGAATTTATTGTGCAGGTTTTTCAGCTGATTTACGGCGGCTCAAAGCTTGAATTGCAGGACCGGCAATGTCTGGTCAGCCTGCATCATTTGGGTGAGGTGGGGTTACTTGAAATGCAAGCCGTGGCTGAACTGGAAGATGCTTATTTATTCCTGCGCCGTGTTGAACACGCTATTCAAGCTTTGCATGACCAGCAAACCCAGTCCTTGCCGAGTGAACCTGACCTACGTCAGCGTATGATTGAAACTTTAGGCTTTGTGGATTGGGAGTGCTTCATTGCATTCCTGAATCAGAAACGCGCCAAAGTTATTTTTCAGTTTGAACACCTGATTAAAGAAAAAGAACCCGATCCGTTAATCGAAAGTTTCAGCTTGCTTGAAAAACAGCTGAATGAGGTCTTGGATGACAATGCAAAAAATCTCATCCATGAATTTTGGTATGGGCATGCACTAAAGAAATTGCCTGCTAAAGCAGTACAACGCTTAAAAACTTTTTGGCCGCATTTGATTGAAGCAATTTTGCAATCGAATAAACCGCAAGTCGCACTCTTGCGTCTAATGCCCTTGGTTGAATCGGTGATGCGCCGGACAGTGTATCTGGTGATGCTGATTGAAAGTAAAGGGGCACTACAAAGACTGGTGAAAATGGCCACCGTGAGTCCGTGGATTTGCGAGGAACTCACCCATTATCCAGTGCTGTTGGATGAATTCTTGTCGATGGATTTTGAATTGCCCAAGCGTCAAGATCTGGAAGATTCTTTACGTCAGCAACTGCTCCGCATTGAAATTGATCAGGTCGAAGATCAAATGCGGGTTCTGCGCTTATTTAAAAAATCCAATGTCTTGGCGGTTGCGGCCAGTGATGTTCTGGCCGAAAGCCCACTCATGAAAGTATCCGATGCACTGACGGATATTGCAGAAGTCTCGGTGAATGCGGCTTTACATTTGGCTTATCAAATGACTGCGAAAAAACATGGTTATCCGCTCGATGCAGAAGGTCAGCGTTGTTCGCTCGATCACACGGCATTTGTCGTGGCAGGTTATGGCAAAGTCGGTGGAATTGAACTGGGTTATGGTTCGGATCTGGATCTGGTGTTTATTCATTATATGAGTGAACAGGGTGATACCGACGGAACCAAGCAAATTAGCGGTTTTGAATTTGCCATGCGTGTAGCACAAAAATTTATGTCATTGATGACCACGCAAACTTTGGATGGTCGTGTCTATGAAATTGATACCCGTTTGCGTCCATCCGGTGAAGCAGGATTATTGGTGACCAGCTTAAAAGCTTTTGAGCAGTATCAGCTGAAAAGTGCCTGGGTGTGGGAACATCAGGCTTTGGTGCGCGCACGTTCCATTGCAGGTGAAAAAAGTTTACGTGAAAAATTTGAAGCATTGCGCTGCCGTATTTTGACCCAACCACGCGACGAAGCCAAAGTGCGGGAAGAAGTTTTGAAGATGCGCCAAAAAATGAAAGACCATTTGGGCTCATCTAAAGAACAGCAAAAAGATGGAATTTTTCATTTAAAACAGGACGCAGGTGGTATCGTTGATATCGAATTTATGGCACAGTATGCGGTGTTAGCCTGGAGTGGGTCGAATCCCGATCTCGCCCATTACTCCGACAATGTACGAATCCTTGAAGATGCCGCAAAAGCAAGTCGCTTATCCAGCGACGATGCGACCGCATTGATTCAAGCTTATCTCAGTGAACGAGCCGAGAGCCACCGTTTAGCCCTTGCAAATCAATCCATGCAAGTGAATGCTGCGGACTGGCACGATACCCGCGTGATCGTTTGCAAGTTATGGCAAAGATTAATTGATCCAACTGCAAATATTTGCATTGGATAAAGATGACTGTGTATAAAAATTTGGAGAGTGCGCCATGAACTTGGCTGATCGTGATGGTTTTATTTGGCAAGATGGACAAATGGTTGATTGGCGTGAGGCTAAAATTCACGTCTTAACACATACCTTACATTACAGTATGGGTGTGTTTGAAGGTGTCCGTGCTTATGAGACTCCTAACGGAACTGCGATTTTCCGTCTTCAGGATCATACAAAACGTTTGCTCAACTCTGCAAAAATTTATCAAATGAAAGTTCCATTTGATCAAAAAACTCTAGAGCAAGCTCAAATTGATGTCGTGCGTGAAAATAAATTAGCGTCTTGCTATTTACGTCCAATTATCTTTATCGGTTCTGAAAAACTGGGTATCGCTGCAACGGATAATACTATTCATGCGACTGTGGCTGCATGGAGCTGGGGTGCTTACCTTGGTGATGAAGCGATGGCGAAAGGTATTCGCGTTAAAACTTCATCCTTTACCCATCACCATCCTAACGTGACCATGTGTAAAGCAAAAGCTTCGGGTAACTATACTCTGTCTATTCTCGCACATCAAGAAGTTGCACATTCTGGTTATGATGAAGCGATGCTGATGGACCCACAAGGCTATGTATGTCAGGGTTCAGGTGAAAACGTATTCTTGGTAAAAGATGGCGCCTTGCATACACCTGATATCGCAGGCGGTGCATTGGACGGTATTACGCGTCAAACAATCATTACCATTGCCAAAGATTTGGGTATTCAAGTGTTTGAACGCCGTATCACTCGTGATGAATTCTACATTGGTGATGAAGCATTCTTTACCGGTACTGCCGCTGAAGTAACACCAATCCGTGAATACGATGACCGTGTGATTGGTGAAGGCTGTCGTGGTCCAATCACCACTCAAATTCAAAAAGCATTCTTTGATGCAGTTCAAGGCAAAGACCCTAAATATGCACATTGGTTGACTTACGTAAAATAAGTTGATCGGGTAAGATCAAAAGGCGAAACTCAGTTTTCGCCTTTTTTTATTGATGAAGATTTAAGTTTATTTTCTTTTAAGGACATTTTTATGCATATTGTCTATGTCAGTGATGGCAAAGCAGGGCATCGCTCGCAAGCAGTCGGCTTATATACAGCGATGCAAAGACAAAGTGCAAATGAAGTCACCTTTGAAGAAGTATCCATAGATCAATTGCCAGTTTTTAGCCTGTTTTCAGCAATTTTTAGAAAAAATATTTCCGCATTAAAGCAACGACCAGATTATATTTTTGGGGTAGGCAGTCATACCCAGTTGCGTGTTTTATTGCTTGGTCAGGTCTATCCTGAAGCGAAAACAATTATTCTGATGAAGCCAAATTTTCCGGTGACTTGGTTTGGTTACGCCATTATTCCTGAACATGATGGGGTTGAGGCATCGGAGCATGTGATTGCCACCCAAGGTGCACTCAATCCAATTGTGAATGAACAGAGACATCAGCAAAGCAGATTTTTAATTGCACTCGGTGGATCATCCAAAAGACATGAATGGAATGAAGCAAAAGTTTTAGCTTCCATTCAGCAAATTGTCGATCTCCATCCTCAAGCTGAGATTATTCTGACCACTTCACGACGGACTCCGAAACAATTCCTGGATCATTTGAATGAAAAAGCATGTGCATCAAGGCTAAAAGTATTTCCGGTTGAGCAGACACCGCAAGGCTGGATTTTTGAAGAAATGCAAAAGGCAGAAGCGGTTTGGGTAACTGAAGATAGTGTTTCGATGATTTTTGAGGCATTAACAGCGGGATGTCGGGTGGGTGTGATCAAGGTTGATCGTTTAAAACAAGACCGCATTACTCAATCCATAGATCAAATGATTCAATCTAACCTGGTTTCTGATAGTGCTTCAATTCAAGCGTTAGCTGAAGCTCATGCTTTTAAAGAAGCAGAGCGTGTGGCAACATATCTCTTAGCCCAATAATTAGGTTTAAACTGTGATTTATTTTTTTCTTCTATTGCTGATTCTCATGATTGCATTTAGTTATAAATATGCGTGGTGGAAACCAGCAGTAGATTGGAAACGTCCCCGGATTTTAATGTATCACATGGTCAGAGACCATATTGACGGTGCAAAGTTTAATAAATTACGGGTTAAACCGACTGAATTTGAAAAACAGGTTGCATGGATGAAAGCCGAAGGTTTTCATTTTGTTACCATGCAGGAATTGCAGGCTCATTGGGGTAAGCATCCTGAAAAAACTGTCGCGATTACCTTTGATGACGGCTATCTGGATAACCTGGAAAATGCCTATCCAATTTTAGAGAGATATCAAGCTAAAGCGACCATTTATGTTGTGGTGGATCGTCATGATCGAGATTGGTCAACCTATAAAAAAGCCCATCATAATAGTGGTGAACTGGCACGTGAATCCAAGTTGAATGATGAGCAAGTGAAATTCCTCGCCGACTCTGGCTTGGTGGAAATTGGCTCGCATACTTTAACCCATGCCAATCTTGATAAATTAGATGATGCTGAATGCTTAAAGGAATTATCTGAATCTAAAGTTCAATTAGAGCAATTAACCAATCGGCCTGTCACAAGTTTTGCTTATCCTTTTGGTATTTATTCTGGGCGTGATGTGGAGATGGCAAAACAGGTGGGTTATCGCAATGCGGTAACCACAAAAGAAGGAATCGATTCAGAACATCCGGATTTTATGCAGTTACAACGTATTAAAATTAGTGGTAAAGATTCAATGTTTGCAGTGAAATTGCGTCTTAAATTGGGTCAGCGTAGCTAAGAGAGAAGAATAATGCATATCTGTATGGTTATGGCGGGTGATGAAGAAGGCGGTTTAGAAAAGCATGTCATAGAAATGGTGAATGGTCTGGTACAGCACGGTCAACAAGTGACGCTAATTGCTCATGCCAAATATGCATCACGTGTACAAGGGGCCAATTTTAAATCTGTAGATCTCACAAAAAGCCGGAAAAATCCTTTTTTATTATGGCAGTTATATCGATTAATCAAGCAGATAAAACCTGATGTATTGCATGTGCATGCCAATAAAGCTGTAGCGATGATTGCACCCTTATTAAAATGGCTGGATGTCCCTAGTATTGCGACCTTGCATAACTTAAAACGTAATATTCATTCATTTGAAAAATTTGATCGAGTGATTGCCGTAAGTCAACGTGTTGCCAATCAGTTTAAAAAACAAGATGCACTACGTGTAGTGCTAAATGGTGTACATGCGCCAAGTAGTTACCTGAATCGAACGTCAAGTACACCCTTGCAAGCAATAGCGATCGGTCGTCTGGTTCCTGCAAAGGGTCTGGATCTTTTGGTTGAAGCATGGCAAGGAATCGATGCAAATCTCTGGATCGTAGGAGATGGGCCGGAAAAATTGTTATTAGAATCCCGAATTCAGCAGTTAAATTTAAGTGAAAAAATTCAACTGTTGGGCCATCGTGACGATATCAATGATTTGTTGCAGCAAGCAGATTTTCTTGTTATTTCTTCTCGTAATGAAGGAGGACCATATACACTTTCAGAGGCTTTATTACAGCATCGCCCCGTCATTTCAACAGATGTGGGAATGGTGCCGGAGGTTTTACCTGGAAGCTTGATATGTGCCTCAAATGATGTCACTGCATTGCATCAGTTAATTGAAACACATGTGAATGAATTTGCAGCGTTAAAACAACAATCTGAAGAGATATATGTTCTTGCACAACAGCAGCTTACTATGGATGCCATGATTCAAAACACACTCCAAGTTTACCGGGAGCTGATTAATGACTAAAAATGACAAAGCTAAAAAGACAGTATGGGTGGTGAGTGATGGGATCCCCGGTCATTTTGCTCAGTCTAAAGGTGTGCTGTTTGCCTTGGAACATGAATTTGAATTGGATATCCACTGGATTGAGCTGAAACTAAAAAAAAGTTTTTTACGCCGTCCAATGGCATGGCTACTTAAGTCCACCATTCCTGCTGTAGAAAAAATAAATTACTTTTATCAGGGCGTAGTCTTGCCTCAACGAGCACCCGATATTGTGATTGGGGCGGGAGGTAACACCTCTTATGCTGTTGCATGGTTAGCTCGAGCCTATGGCGCAAAAAATATTTTTTGTGGTTCTTTAAGACATTTAAACGAATCATTGTTTGATGCAATTTTAGTCCTTGAGCCTGATCTGCCAAAACCCTTTATCAGTTTACCTATTTCAGCAATGCCTATCAGTCAGAAGAGTTTAGCTGTACATGGGGAGGTCTGGCATGCGGAACATCCTGAAATTCAGCAAAAATTATGGACGATGCTGATTGGCGGGGAGGGTGCAGGAGCAGATTACAAGGCTGAAGACTGGAAACAGTTAGCTCGGGAAATGAATAGTCTCGCAAAAAATAATAATATTCGATGGCTAATCAGTACTTCACGACGTACTGGTGCGGAAGCTGAAGCGATTTTAAAAGCTGAATTAAATGATCGTTATATCGTCGATTCTATTTGGTGGAGTGAACATCCACGGAAGATTTTACATCAATTTTTGGCTGTATCTTGTGCTGTATTTTGTGGTGCAGATTCGATGTCTATGATGATGGAAAGTATTAGTGCTCAGCGTCCATTAATCGTTTATTATCCTGAAAAATTCCAACCGGATACGAAGTTTTCTAGTGTTTTAAAGCGGTTGGAATCCAATGCGTTAGCGAAAGTGGTTCCAATTCATGAATTGGCAATCAATGATGGCTTCCAGGCATTAAGGCCATTAGAATATGAGCCAAGTGAAAAACTCGTGCAACTGCTGAAAGAAAGGCTATTCTCTTGAAAAAATTAAAAATCATTAATACTGTTTATGGTGATGCAACGGGCGGTCGCTGGCAAGCGGTACTTGATATTGCAAATACTTTAACAAGCTATGGTCATGAAGTGATACTTTTACGCGGTGAAGAAAATGCCCATTTAAGTAGTGGCGAATGGCCTATTCAGGTTATTGCGAATACTGGTTTTTATAGTCTAACTGCAGCATTAAAAGTTAGAGATTTTATTCACCAACAACAGCCCGATATTATTATTGCACACAGCGGTAAAGCGGTATGGTTGTTTAAAAATGCCATGATTGGCATGAAGAAAAAGATTCCGGTTATTGCAGTGAATCATAGTCATAATGTGAAACGGACTATACGTGCAGATGCCTTTTTACATATCACCCCTTATGTACAAGAGTTGGTGCAAAAATTACAGTCAGATCAAGATCGTGAAAATAAACCTCAGATGGTGATCTCAAATTTAACGTATTTGCCAAAAGTAGAAGCAAAGCCTCAACCCTTAAAAGACCCTGTGACCTTGGTTATGCTCACACGTATGGTGCCGAACAAAGGTGTCCATGTGATGATAGATGCATTATCCATTTTGCATAAAAAAGGTGTGAATTTCAAAGCAATTTTGGCCGGTCAAGGGGAGATGTTAGAGCAGTGTAAAGCTCAGGCAACCGCTTTGGGTTTGAGTGAAAAAGTTCAATTCCCAGGATGGATGGGAGGCAATGCTAAATTAGCGTTAATGCAACAAGCAGATATTATTGCATTGCCTTCAATTACCGAAATACAAGGTATTGGTATTCTAGATGCTTTTGCTTGGGGCAAAACCCTAATTACCACGGATGATATTGGGATTCGTCAAACAGCTAAACATGGCATAAATGCATGGTGTGCTAAAGCGGGAGATGCTGAGAGCCTAGCAGAAGGAATTGAATACTTGATCAGTCATCCTGATGAAGCAATGAAATTTGCGCAGCAGGGCAAAAAAGAAGCTTTAGAGAAATACTGTTTTGAACAGATAGCGAAAAAGCATCAACAATTAATACAAGAGGTTTATCACCATTATCATTGTTGAATTATTATAATAGTAAAATAGTTATATAATATTCCATATTACTGGTTTTTCTACTTTTATTAATTGTTTAAGGGTTTTTTAGTGAATTTAATAGATATACATGCACTTTGGGTTGGCAATAAATTAGGAGAGATTTCAAAATGTTGTCTAAGCTCATTTGTTATGAGAGGACATTCTGTATTTTTACATACTTATAATGAAATTGAGGATCTACCACAAGGTGTAGTTATACTTGATGCAAACTTAATTATTCCTAAAAATAAAATAATTAAGCATAAAAAAACTGGAAGTTATGCATTATTTTCAGATATTTTTCGCTATGAGTTATTAAAAAAAATAGATGGACTTTATGTAGATTGTGATGTGTATTGCCTGAAACCGATTGAAAAACCTGAGTCTGGATATTTGTTAAGTTTTGAAGATGATAAACTTATTAATGGTGCTGTATTAGCTTTACCTAAAGATAGTAAAGTTTTAAGCAGTTTAACAAATGCAGCATATGATCCATATTTTATTCCACCTTGGTACTCTAAAACTAAGCAATTTCGATTGAAATTAAAAAAGTTATTGGGTTTTGGTAAAGGCTTAGAAGATATGCCGTGGGGGGTCATTGGTCCTAAAGCAATCACATATTATATAAAGACATTGCTATTAGAAAAAAATGTAGGCTCAATAGATGTATTCTATCCTATTCATTATAGTTGTATAAGCCAATTATTTGATCCTGAGTTAAGTGTTATAGATGTAACTACTTCGAGAACTTTATGTATACATTTATATAATGAGATGCTTAAGAATAAAGATCTTCATGATTTACATCCAAATTGTTTAATGTATAAACTTTTGAATAACCAAATTTAAGATATGCTTTTTAGCTTACAGGATATTTCTAGTGAATAATCAGATCAAGAAAAAAATTAAAGTTGGATTAATTATAGATGAGTTTTTTGGTGGCGCAAATACTGCATTTGGTGGATATGGGTTTTTAGCTAGAAGATTAATTGCTAAATATTTGCCTAATGATGAATTCCAAGTGGATGTTCTTCTAGGGAAAGGAAAAAAATATTTTCTAGCTGAAGAATATAATGTAGATAATATTAAGGCTTATCGTTTACCTAAAAAAAGATGGTTTGCGAAAAAATGGCTTAAAAAGCAAAACTATGATTTATATTTGAGTATAGAATTAACTTTTAATTATGTTCTTGAAAATGAATTAGATCGAAATAAAAAATTAATTTTATGGATTCAAGATCCTCGTCCTCAATATGAATGGGATGAAATTAGCACAGTTAAAATTTTTCCAGAAACTAATTACTATGATCAAAAGATATATGATTTAGTACATCAGTTGTATGTGGAAAAACGAGTAAGATTTATATCTCAAGCAAATTTTCTGAATAAAAAGGCAATAGATTTATACAAACTTGATTCAAATACCCCAATTAAATTATTTCATAACCCAATTGAAATTGATTACAATTTTGAATTATTAAATCATCCTAAAAAAAACATGATTATATTTCTTGGGCGAATTGAGTCAGTTAAGAGAGGGTGGCTTTTTTGCGAGATTGCAAGAAAAATGCCTGAATATGAATTTTATATGCTAGGTCAGACATTTAGAGAAAGCGATAAAAACTCCGTAATTATGTCTCAATATGAAAACATAAAGAATTTACATTTTGCTGGGCATGTAGATGGTATTGAAAAGGAAAATTTTTTAAAAGACGCTAAAATTTTAGTTAATACATCCATACATGAAGCTTTGCCAATTTCATTTTTAGAAGCATTATCATATGGTACTTTATTAGTTAGTAACCGTAACCCAGAAAATTTAACCAAAAAATTTGGTTATTATGTGGGTGATGTCCTTGGTGATGGCTTTGAAAAAGTAGATGACTATATATTTGGAATTCAACAGCTTTTACAAGATGAGATGAAACGTGAATCTTTAGCACAAGAAGCTATAAATTATGTAAAGAGTAATCACAATATTAATGATTTTACAATTAATATGAGGAAGTTAATTAAAAATGAATTAAATATAAATTAATTCATTTTAATTAAAGTATTTTATTTTCTAGCTCTTATAAAAGTCCTCATTGTTCTTCTTTAAAAATTCTGCTAAAGAAGAACAGTGTTTGAATACTATTAGTAACTTTAATCTTGCAATAATGTCGTTTTTTATCTTGGTTAAATTTTTTTGAATTCTATTAGGCTTTTTAATATTTTTATTTTGAAGACGATCTAAATTAATAGCACTATCATTTTTTCCCCCTTGTTCAAAACAAAAATAATAAGGTGTCGTTAATCGATTTTTTAATAAATATTTCCAGTCATCGACATATGTTGGTCGTTTAATTAATTTATATAGAAAATCTTGGGCTTTAGCCTTAGTAACACTATAGGCGCAAGTTGTTGTATATAAATCTGATGGGCCTAACATGTAAAAGAAAAGGTTATTTGCTGATGGATATCCATGGATTCTTGTACGTGATTGGAGTGTATGACCACCTAAAAAAATAAATTCTTCTTTTGAGTCCACAATATCTAAAATTTTCTTATCAATCTGATTTGTATTTAAATACACATCATCTTCGATAATAATTATTCGATCATATTGATCATATTGTCCATCTATTTGATTTTGCCAAATAAACATATGACTAAGTAGGCATCCAATTTCACCTGCTCCTAATGGACGTTTACATTGTGCAGCTTGCTCTCGTGCAATATTAATAAAAGAGAGATATTGTGGTGCTAAATCACGACCGTAAATACCATTAAAAAACTGAAAATCAATATCAGTATTAGTACATAAAGATTTTAACTTATCTATTTCTTTTTCGATGTTTTCTCTTCGATCTTTACTCTGTTCTAAAGAAATACATAAAATTAAAATTGAAGGATTTTTATTCATTAAATTTGTGCCCCAGCCAAATAAACTTCATCTTGCCAAGCTGAATTTAATGTTCCCTTATAAATTAAATTCAACCATTGCTGTAATACATTTTTAGATTCAAAGACAGTATGAGCAAGATCATAACCCTTTTTTGCAATTTCAATCGCTTGATCAGGGTGCTGATGAAAATGCTTCATTTTATGAATCAGATCTTGCTGATTTTCAAAATAAACGATACTGTCATTTGGAAACAAGAGTTCTAGGCCCGGTGTTTTTGCGGTAAAAACCAAGTTGCCCATACCGGTGAGTTGTGCAATTCGATCACTACTATACATATAAATATCATTATATTTTGAATAGTTAATACCCATTAAACTATTTCTGACTGCAGTTTGATATTGGTGACCAAATAGACTGGGTTGACCTAAACAGGCACCTAGCTTAAATTTTAATTCGGGTAAGTTTTCTTTCAGATTTTGAATAAAAGCTTCACGTTCAGGATATTTACTATTTGAACCACAAAAAATGACATCATTTTCATAATTTAACCAATTATCACGCGCTTGCTCAATACAAGCTAAACTTAAGTTAGGTGTAAAGGCAAATATAGGATGCTCACAAACTTTAGATAATTGCTTGAGATAGTCTCCTGCGGTTGTCACGAAAATGTAATCTATTTCTTTTTGCATTTCATGGAAATGTTTTAGCCGGTGAGCTTCATTAATTGGATCTACAAACCACATGGCTACTTTTGAGGAACAAGCGTGTTTAAGCTGCTTTAAAATGTCTAGTGGTAAATGAATATGACCAAGTAGAATTAGATCAAAATGGATATTTTCACAAAGTTCTAAAAGCTGTTGATACGTCTTTTTATGGGATAAAGAGGTGGTATTAAAAATATTACTTTTTCTCACCATGTATTTATAGTCAAAAGCATGTACATAATGGCCTAATTCAATGAGTCCATGTTGAATTTTGGCATCCGTATTATAAAACATCGATCCATTGTTCTCAGTTTTAAAATTGGCAATATGTAAAATTTTCAAAGGCTTTTGACTCAAGGATTTCCCCAAAGGTGTATGGATAATGTTTTGAATATATGCTGAGCTATAGAGTACTCTTTACTTATGCGGTCTTTCAATATTGTATAAAAAAACCCAACAATAATAAGTTAAGTAATAGCTAAATTAATAAAATTAAAAGTGGATTAAAATCATCCTCATCTCAATTTTTCTATATTGAGCAACTTTAGCTCATTGGACAGTTTAAATAAATATTTTCAATACCTTCAATTTTTTTAAACCGCTTATAAGACCAGACATATTGCTCAGGTGCGACATTAATCATGGTTTCAACATCTTGATTTAACTGGTTAACAGAAACCTGTAAATCTTTAGATAAAATATTCTCAGATAATTGAGTGCAGTGAATATCAAAATGAGTATCTGAATTGCGCAGACAACTCACCCCAATCACATTACATTGAGTTTTACTGGCAAGTTTGGAAACTAATGTTGTGGATAAGGTTTTTTGTCCAAAAAAATCGGCATAAATACCGCCAGATTCTTTGGGTAAATGGTCAGGTAATATCACTGTTAAGCCACTTTGTTTAAGATGTTTAAAGATCGCACGCACGCCATTTTCATCGGTAGGCACAAGCGTTGCTCTAGAGCTTTGTCTCGCCTCTAACATAAAACGGTTAATGCCTTTACTTTTACTGGGCTTATACATGATCACAGGCGCAGTATATTGATTCAGCCACACATTGACCAGCTCCCAATTACCTAAATGTGCCAGTACCACAATCGTACCTTTTTCACTATTCAGTGCTTCAGTTAGATGCTGTTCGCCAAAAATATTTTTGATTAATCCAGCATTATATTGTTGTGGCATGCCCCAAATCTTAATCGACTCTACATAGGTTAGGCACTGACTTTTCAGCGTTTTTTTTATTAAGGCTTGATGTTGTTCAATATTTAATTCTGGATATGCAAGTTTTAAATTAATGCTGCTTACCCGTTTCATGGATGAATTAAAGCTATTAAGTAATAGGGCAATCCAAGAAGCAATCCATTGCAACACACAGAGCGGAAGTAAAGAAACAACTTTGAATAAAAAATACATAACAACGCAAACTCTTTATGGCCAAGATAATTATAAAAAGAAAATTTTGGAAAGAGTTTTAATGCATCAAAGATGCTGCGCCATTTCTAAACCACAGGAAATGAGGTCAAAATTCTTGAGAACAAAATAAATAAAAATAGGAGATGAAATCACTGGAACAAGAATCTGATCAATCCAGTGGAGATAGAACAAGAATGATTAAGGCTTGTCTGCATTGCCTTTCAAAACCATATAAATCAAGCTCACAAAAATAAGCAAGGCCCCGCCTAAGCTACTCACACAAAAATATAGAATACGTTGATTGGTGTCCATATTGAACAAACCATTGGCCAAGATATAACGCATAAACAACCATTGAGCTATAGCAAATATAATTAATACAAGTGCACGACGACGGACAGCAGGACGCATAGCCATAGAGTTGCTCACCAAAAAGCAGAAATAGGCAGCTATTATGCCATTCTCAAGTCTTGATCTCAATGCAATAAAAAACCCTGCATATGCAGGGTTTTTTATCACTGAATTAAAGTATTAAGCTTCTACTTTAACTTCCGCCTTAGGTTTTTCACGTAGACGGATCCCTAGGTCACGTAATTGATTTGGTTCAACTGGTGCAGGTGCTTGAGTCAATGGACATTCAGCAGTTTTGGTTTTAGGGAATGCAATCACGTCACGAATAGAAGTCGCGCCAGTCATTAACATCACTAAACGGTCAAGACCGAATGCCAAGCCACCATGTGGAGGTGCACCGAATTTCAACGCGTTAAGTAAGAAGCTGAATTTCTCTTCTGCTTCTTCTTCAGAAATACCTAAAGCTTCAAAGATGGCTTTTTGCATTTCTAGGTTGAAGATACGAAGTGAACCACCGCCGACTTCAGTACCGTTCAATACCATGTCGTAAGCAACAGACAACGCAGCGCCTGGGTTGTTTTTCACTTCTTCAACGCTTGATTTAGGCAGCGTGAATGGGTGATGCACAGAGGTCCATTTACCATCATCAGTTTCTTCGAACATTGGGAAGTCAACTACCCAAAGCGGTGCCCACTCGCAAGTCGCCATCTTCATGTCATGACCGATCTTGATACGTAAAGCACCCATCGCATCGTTTACAACTTTCGCTTTATCCGCACCGAAGAATACGATGTCGCCATTTTCAGCGCCAACACGTTTCAACAAATCAAGCACGATTGGCTCGATGAATTTCACGATTGGAGATTGTAAGCCTTCGATGCCTTTTTCAAGTTCGTTGACTTTGATGTAAGCCAAACCTTTCGCGCCGTAGATGCCCACAAATTTAGTATATTCGTCGATTTGGCTACGTGGAAGTGCGCCAGCACCTGGTACGCGAAGCGCAACAATACGGCCTTTAGGATCTTTAGCAGGACCGGCGAACACTTTGAACTCAACGTCTTGCATCATGTCTGCAACGTCAACCAGTTTCAAAGGAATACGCATGTCCGGTTTGTCAGATGCATAGTCACGCATTGCATCTGCATAGGTCATACGTGGGAATTTGTCGAATTCAACGTTTAGAAGTTCTTTGAACATCTTAACGGTTAAACGTTCCATCAAATCCATAATATCATCGTCACTCATGAACGATGTTTCAACGTCGATCTGGGTGAATTCTGGCTGACGGTCAGCACGCAAGTCTTCATCACGGAAACATTTTGCGATTTGGTAATAACGGTCGATACCGCCCACCATCAACAATTGTTTGAATAATTGTGGTGATTGTGGAAGTGCATAGAAGCTGCCGTTAGATACACGACTTGGCACTAAATAGTCACGCGCACCTTCTGGGGTCGCTCGTGTCAAGATTGGAGTTTCAACGTCTAGGAAACCATTTTCTTCGAAGTAGTTACGAATCAGGTTGGTCAATTTAGAACGGAAACGTAAACGGTCGATCATTTCTGGACGGCGAATATCAAGGAAGCGATATTTCAAACGTACTTCTTCAGAAATATTGGTGTTTTCGTCATTCAACGGGAATGGAGGCGTTTCAGAAGCAGCAAGAACTTCGATGTCTTTTGCGAGCACTTCGATTTGACCACTCACCATGTTGGCATTTTCTGTGCCTTCATAACGGCGACGTACACGACCTGTAATTTTTAATACGAATTCAGAACGTGCCTTGTCAGCAGTTGAGAAAGCTTCGGGAGTATCTGGGTCAATAACGACTTGAACAAGACCGTCACGGTCACGCATGTCAAGGAAGATCACACCACCGTGGTCACGGCGACGGTGTACCCAACCGCATAATGTTACGGTTTGGTCAATTTGGGCTTCGGTTAAAGTACCGCAGTAATGAGTTCGCATCATAGCGTAAAAAATCCAACTATATGGGTTAAGGTCAGCGAATACGTAAACAGCGTACCGCCTTTGAATAGTGAATTATGCCTCTTTGAGGATTTTGTCACAAGAACTAGATCAATAAACACCATCATTTCCATGTGGAGATGAGGCAAAAGATTCTAAATTGCTTCAATTTTTAGCAATTTAATCCCCTAAACGTCGATTTCGATCCAGAAACAAGAACACGAGACAGCCCAAGCTAAAAGTGATTAAAAATGCACTGGAAAATTGGTTTACCGATCTGCCAATAAATGAATATAGGTCGACTGACCATGGATTTTGACCAAGGGTTTGTAAAAATTGAAGATAATAATAAGCAGCAGTAAGCAATGAGATCAGCACAATGAATAAGCCAGAGATCTTAATTTTAGCTTGAACAAAACCTGCCTGTTTATGCTTTAGATAATAATGTACGCCCATCCATGCCATAAATGGCAAGGCAAGGATGGATGTGCCAATCTGTAATACACGGTGCATCGGATAGACGTGATCAAATAATGAAACAGGCCGATTCAAAAAATGATCAAAAGCAAAGGTTCTGAAATCTGAATGGGTCAGTCCATCCCAAATTAAATGAGTAGATATTCCAACGATCAAAGCCATAATGACACTGAGGATAAACCCGAGCATTTTATCGAAACAACCCCAATCAATCGGCTTCACCATTCCAATCCATCGAAATATCGCAGGTCGATACAGGCCATACCACAGCAAGCAAAAAGCTAAACCAATCAATAGATTTGGAACAATCAAACCTTGCCACTGATGTGAAGTATCATAGCTTTCGGAAGTGAATAAACGATATAAATCAGGGGTCATGCTGCCAATAGCCAATGCCGAGATCGGCAAACGATAGCCGGTGAGTTTGGCAATAGGGGGTGCTAAAACAGCATGTGAGATCGTAAAGGGCATATTTAAAGAAGTGAACTGGAATACATTAAAATAATGTGAATCACCATAGCAAATTATTGAACAGAATATGTTTGAGAAAACAATTGTTTTGTAAATAAATGATAAATATAGATGATTTAAAGTTGGAAGTTGTTTTTGATTAGTTGGGAGTTATTTTTGATTAATTGAAAGATCGATATTGCAAAAATAACGAAATGTTATATTATAACATTATTCAGAAATTGCAGCTTTGAGCCAGTTCCATGTCGTTCCATAAGAATCTAATTACACTCTCTATTTTTGCAGTCATCGCACCTGCTGTCTTGGCAGAGAACCCGAGCCAAAACCAACAATTAGACACCATCAAATTACAAGCGCATCCCTTGGTGCAGTCGGCTGCAGATTTTGCAGTGGCTGATCAGGTGATTGATCATAAAAAGCTTGCACAAGGTGGGGTGACCATTGGCGATGCTTTGGCGGGTGAACTGGGCGTATCTTCGAATCAGTATGGTTCTGGTTCAAGTCGTCCAGTAATTCGTGGGCAAGATGGCGCACGCGTTAAAGTTTTACAACACGCTTCTGAAACTGCAGATGTATCCACACTTTCACCAGACCATGCGGTAACGGTGGATCCTATTTTAGCCAAGCAAGTGGAAATTATTCGCGGACCATCAACTTTACTGTATAGCGCAGGCACTGTTGGGGGATTGGTCAATGTCACTGACAATAAAATTCCGACCCAAATGCCTGAGGATAGTTTAGAAGGTACAGCTGGTCTACGTTATAACTCTGGAAGTGATGAGAAATTGGCCAGTGCAGGCATCACGGCAGGGATTGGAAAAAACTTTGCGCTGCGTGTGGAAGGTTCAAAGCGTAAAGCCAATAACTATATTGCACCTGGTTATTTTATAGAGCATGAACATCATCATGAGGGTGAAGAGCCTGAGATTCATCGAGAAAAAGCGCGTCGTGTGGACAATACCTTTGCCGAAGGGGAAACGATTAATATCGGTGGATCATGGATTCATGACCGTGGCTTTGTCGGTGTAGCCTATAGCAACCGTCAAGATCAGTATGGTTTACCTGGTCATAGCCATGAATATGAAGATTGTCACCCGCATGGCAATGAGTTGTATTGCGGCGATCATTCAGGTCATGCGTTGAACCATGATGGACATGATCATGATGAAGAACATGATCATGCTGCCGGGCCTTGGGTTGATTTGAAATCAGAACGTTATGATTTCCGTACCGAACTCAATGATCCTTTTGCAGGTTTTCAAAAGCTTCGTGCACATGCCAGTTATACCGACTATAAGCATGATGAAATTGAAGAAAATTCAGTCATGACCAATTTTAAAAGTCAGGGTTATGATGCGCGTTTAGAGCTGGTGCATAATCCTGTTGCGAATTGGGAAGGGGTGATCGGTGCGCAATATAATCAGCAAAAGCTGGATATTAGCGGGGAAGAATCTTTACTTGATCCGACCAAAACCCAAAAGTGGAGCTTGTTTGCCTTAGAGCATAAACAGTTTAATGATGTGCATGTTGAACTGGGTGCACGTTTAGATCAGCAAAAAATTGAGATTGATTCCAATAAAAAAGATTTTGATGATTATGGCTTCTCTTATTCAGGGGCGGTGAACTGGGAATTTGCACCGAGTTATAAATTATCACTGGTGGGTTCTCATCAAGAGCGTCTCCCATTGGCGCAAGAACTATATGCCAAAGGCAAACATTTCGCGACCAACACTTATGAACGTGGCAATGAAAATTTAAGCGCAGAAAAATCCAATAATCTCGAGCTTGGTTTGCATTATGAACAGGACAAGTTTAATTACCATGTGCATGTCTATCACAACTGGTTTGACAACTACATTTATGCGGCAACCACAGATAAATTTGAAAATTTCCGTCTGGTAGATTACACCCAAGATAAAGCCAAGTTTTATGGTACTGAAGCACAAGCCTCTTATGCTGTAAGTGATACTTATAAAATGAGTGTATTTGGTGATTATGTCCGTGGCAAAATTGATGGTGAAAATGCACCACGTGTTCCAGCAGGTCGTCTCGGTACCAAAGTCGATGCGAATTTTGATGATCACTGGTCTGGTTTAGCCGAGTATTACCATGTGTTCAATCAGGATAAAATCGCCAGTTATGAGCAGGAAACCGATTGCTATAACATGGTCAATGTTGGTGTGTCTTATGCAGGTCAATATGCTAAAAATAACGATTATCGCGTGTATTTTAAAGCCAATAACCTGCTTGATCAGCAAGTGTATTCACATGCTTCATTCCTGTCGAATATTCCGCAAGTCGGACGTAACTTTAGCGTCGGTTTAGAATTTGGCTTCTAGGCAAAAGTTAGCATAGATCAAACCATTCAGGCAGGATTCACAGAAATCCTCTTGAAAAATAAAGCAATAAAACCTAGTCTGATGCCATTGGACTAGGTTTTTTGTTATGCGCATTTTTCAACGAATTCATCAGAAATTGAATTGGTCACGCCGTCGTTATGTGGGCGTGATCGTCGGTTTATTGGCTTTGGGGTATCTCTCATCGGCAATTTATCACACCTATAAACCCTTGCCAGAGGGCTTGAGTTTTAGTGGTAAATTGCGTCATGCCGAGGTGAAGTTTCTAGCAGATCAAACCTATATTGATGCAAGTGGTAAACAGCAACAAAACCAGGCTATTTTTAATGAAATCTTAAAAATGATTGATGATGCGCAGACGACCATTGTACTGGATATGTTCTTATTCAATAAAGAGGTCGGTGAATCAACGCTTTCGCATCGTCCACTGGCACAACAGCTCACCGATGCCTTAATTTTAAAACGTGGCGTTCAGCCGAATATTGACATCAAAGTGATTACCGATCCGATTAACTCGGTCTATGGCGGTGTTGCACCCGAGCATTATCGTCAGTTACGTTCAGCGGGCATTGATGTCATTGAAACAGATTTAAGACCATTACGTGCATCCAATCCATTGTGGTCAGGCTTTTGGTATATCTGCTGTCAGGATGCCGGCAATAATCCTGAAAAAGGCTGGCTAAATAATCCATTTGGTTCTGAAAAAATTACCTTACGCAGTTATTTCAATTTATTTAATTTTAGAGCCAATCACCGCAAAACCATGGTGGTAGATACAGCACAGGGCTGGAGAGCCTTGGTGACTTCTGCAAATCCGCATGATGGCAGTTCACGTCATTCCAACGTGGCATTGGTGGTTTCAGGCAATACTGCAATTGATGTGTTAAAGACCGAACAGGCTGTAGGCCGAATGTCCAAAGGCGATATTCCGATGGTGATTGTGGGCGAGTTTGAAGGCGAAAAATCCTTGCCGCAAGTTCAGGTACTGACTGAAAAAGCCATTTTTGATGAAACGATAAATCTGATTGAAACAGCGAAACCACAACAACAGATCGATCTGGCAATGTTCTATCTTTCTGAACGTCATATTGTGAAAGCATTAATCGCAGCTCATGAACGTGGGGTAAAAGTTCGAGTGTTACTTGATCCGAATAAAGATGCTTTTGGTCGCCAAAAGAATGGTATTCCCAACCGCCAAGTCGCATCAGAGTTGAATGATGCGGGCGTGCCTGTACGCTGGTGTAATACCCAAGGGGAGCAGTGTCATAGCAAGATGATTGTGAAACGAGGGGGACAGAACGCGGAATTGATTTTAGGTTCTGCAAATTTCACAGCACGTAATATTAAAAACTATAATCTGGAAACCAATTTGCGTGTGGTCGGTGCATCAGAAGCATCAGTCTTTAGCGATGCCAAGCAATATTTTGATACAGCATGGTCAAACCTGGACGGCAAAAATATGAGTGTCGATTACCGTCAATATGCAGATGAATCGAAACTCAAATATGGCATTTACCGCTTTATGGAGTGGAGCGGGTTGTCGACTTTTTAAATAGGCCTCATCCCAGAGAGAGAAGGAGTTCCCTCTCCTTTTAGGAGAGGGCTAGGGAGAGGTAATAAATAAAATAATCGATTGCAATGATTCTGTAGCAATCTCTCATCTTTAATAAAATAGGATGAAAGCCGCTCTTTAAAAAGAGGAATTTAGGGAAATTAAAGAATAAAAAAGAGCGCTTATGCGCTATTTTTTATATCAATATTTTATAAAGGATTCGGTGGAACCAATTTATCAAGATCGGCATCTTTCATTTTATCGAGTTCTTTTAAATCAGTTTTAATTTTCCACTGGCTTTCGTCTTCAACCGGTTGCGGTAAACGCGCTTCTAACCAGTCGCACACCACATCTGGCGAAAAGTCAGGATGATTACATTGAATGACCCAAGCCAAAAATTCTTTGGCTTCACCATTCATGTAGGGTGGTGGTGAAACAGGCAAGAACTGGGTTGGAAGACGTTCATTCTTGGAAATGTAATTTAGTACATGACCCAATTCCTGAACGGTTTGCCATGCAAGCGGGTGATCGACATTGATCTGAAATTTAAACCACCATGCATGTTGACCATCTGAACCATAAGCATCAATCAATGCTTCTTGTACGCTCGGCACTTTGCAAAAAAATTGATGTAGGCGGTCAAAACTTAAATCAGCCACTCTGTTTGATCCAGTAACAAAAAAGAATATCCTAGCATAAACATATTCAGCGCCTAGATGCAGGAAAGCATAAAATTACAGCAAAATTTAATTTACAAAACGTTGCATTAGATGCTTTTTTATCCATTTTTTATCCTAAACTAGAGATTAAAATGAAGTTATAAACTATATGCTGTGATCAGCAACGTTCGGAGGCTCTGATGAAAGTAGCAGTTATTTGTGCTCTTGGTGGCATCATGCTCTTGGGAGCTTCTGTGACGACGCAAGCGGAAAATCAATGGTCCAATTATCGTGGGGTGGATACAACTAAATATCAGCATCGACCTCACTATCCGCAAACTAACTATCCACATCATAATTTTCCAAAAAACAACTATCCACAAAACAGCTACCCACAAAATCGGCCCTATTATCCGCAGCGTCCATCACATCATCAGAATTATCCGACTATTCAAAATGGCATTAGCATTCAATATCAGGCGCCAACGACCATCACTCATAACTCGCAAAGCTATAGCTGGGTAAATGGTGATCCAAATACGGCACGGATTGAAAGTTCAAGCTATACCTTGATTACGGATTGGAAACGTTTAGGTTTGCCTGCACCGCCGAATGGAACCTACTGGATTTTTGAAAATGGACGCTATGTGTTGGTGCCGAATCGCTAAGATTCATTTTTAACTATTAAATCTCCCCAAACCCCTCTTTACAAAAGAGGGGCTTTTAATATGTTAAGCCAATTCATCATCTTGCGGACGTGGGGTTTTACCTTCTGGCAAGGAGTTTTCACTATGTTTGTCACGAATGACAGATGGATAAGTCCAGGAGGCATAACGTACCACCAGAATTGAAAAAGCCAGAATCAGAATCGAACCGGTAATGATCACCAAGTCCATATCTGCTTTATGGTCGTGCTGGATATCTGAAATGAGTAAGCGAGTAAGTGCGGTAATCGCAATATAAATCAGGAAACGCACCGGCATATGGTTGGTCTTGAAATAAATACCGACCATGGCACCCAGTTCAAGATAGATAAATAACAGCAGAATATCGTCAATGGTGGCAAATTGTTTTACGGTAAGAATGTGAAATACAGTATGACCTGCAGACCAGATCACCATACAGCCAATAATAAACAGCGCAATATAGTGAAAACTTTCTACAGCAATATTTCCAAAACGGTCGAGGAGGGTTTCAATTTTTTCAACTTTGATATCAGGTTTTGGCATGTTTTTCCTCCTTTCTATTAGATGAGCATTTACATGAAACTGCTATTAAATAGCATGCAAGTTTCATGCACATTAACAGCTTAAAAGATGAATGTTATAAATAATTCAATGGACTGTATTTTTTTCATATGGAATTGATATAGTGTGTGAGTGGTTATTTCATTAATCAGGAAAACGAAAATGTTAGAAACAATTCAAACAAAAATTAATAATTTACAAAATGGCAAAAAACTCATTTTAGGTTCAGGTATTAAGGGAGATGAAATGCAGAAGCTGATTGCATTATGTGAAAATTTACAATCCGAGGGTGTGATTAAAATTGTGAAAATCCAACCAGACGCACAAAGTAGCAAAAAAACCTCAGATTCCATTATTGTTGAAAAGATCTAATTTAAATCAGATATAAAAAAACGCCTGACAATGCAGGCGTTTTTTATTGCATTAAATTAAGACTGGTTGGTGAAGTAATCTTCACTAAAGTTCATGATCACTTCTGGACCTGCTTTTACCTTAGTAATGCGCAGAGCAAGTTCTGGCAAAATACGTTGCGCGAAGTATTTAGCAAGTGCCACTTTGTTTTGATAGAATTCGCCATCTTTCGATTTCGCCGCATTTGCGATTTTTGCGAACATATAAGAGAAGCTTAAAAGACCGACAGCATGCAGGTAATCTACAGCAGCAGAGTTCGGGAATTCAATGTTTTCATGTGCAGCTTCAATCACGTATTGAGTCACCGATTCTACTTCAGTTGCGGCATCCAAGGTTGCATCTTTAATGAAGTTAAGATCAGCATCTAGACTGTTGGCGAAGTCACGAATCTCCTGGATGTATTCAGCAATGAATTCACCATTACATTTAATGGTTTTACGACCAATTAAATCTTGCGACTGAACGCCATTGGTACCTTCATAAATTTGAGCAATACGCAAGTCACGTACACACTGTTCCATACCCCATTCACGAATATAACCATGTCCACCAAATACCATTTGCGCATCAATCACTGCATCAAAAGCAGTATCGGTTAAATAGGCTTTTGCAATTGGGGTAAGCAGGGCAACACGGTTATTAGCAGCTTTTACTGCTTCAGCATCGGTAGAGAACTTGGTGATATCCAGTTGTTGACCAACATATACGGCAAATGCGCGCGATGCTTCGTTATTGGCACGGGCATTGAGCAGCATACGGCGTACATCACCATGTACCAGGATGCTGTCCGCAGCTTTGGCTGGAGACTGAATGCCAGAAGCGCTACGACCCTGAATACGGTCAGTCGCATATTGCGCTGCATTTTGATAAGCAAATTCAGATGCACCTAAACCTTGAATACCCATCGACAGGCGTTCGTAGTTCATCATCACGAACATGGCTGCCAAACCTTCATTTTCCTTGCCTACAAGGTAACCTTTGGCACCATCGAAGTTCATTACACATGTTGCAGAGGCTTTAATCCCCATTTTATGTTCAATTGAACCAGGACCTGCATGGTTGCGCTCACCTAGGGAACCATCTTCATTCACCAGGAACTTAGGTACGATGAACAATGAAATGCCGCGTGAACCTGCAGGTGCATCCGGTGTTTTAGCCAAAACCAAGTGGATGATGTTTTCTGCTAAGTCATGGTCACCACCGGTAATAAAGATTTTAGTACCGCTAATGTTGTAAGTACCATCTTCATTACGTTCAGCTTTGGTTTTAATAATGCCTAAATCTGTACCTGCATGCGGTTCAGTCAAGCACATGGTGCCTGACCATTCGCCCGAGTAAATTTTAGGTAAATAGGTTTCTTTCTGTTCTTGAGATGCGTAGCTATTTAACGCCATACCTGCACCCACAGATAGAAGCGGGTAGAGCAGGAATGATGGATTGGTTGCGAACAGCATTTCGTCAGCCAGTACAGTCAGCATTTTTGGCATGCCTTGACCGCCCCATTCTTCATCTGCACCTAAGCCAATCCAGCCGCCATCTGCATATTGTTTGAATGCCTCTTTAAAGCCAGCAGGCGTGGTGACCTTGCCATTTTCAATTTTAGCGCCTTCTTCATCACCAGTACGGTTAATCGGTAAAGTGACGTTTTGGGCAAATTTTGCCATTTCTTCAAGAATAGCTTCAGCCGTTGCCGCATCTACATGGGCAAGGTTTTCATTGGCTTGCCAGAATTGCTCTGCATTAAAAACATCATTCAGGATGAATTTCATATCGGCAAGCGGTGCATTATAAATTGGCATAAAGTGTTACCTGTTTATTGTTTGATTCAGTTCGGTTTAGTTGAGTCTAAGCGATGGAAAATATTGTTGTTAGACGACTAAAGATTAATTTTTGCATCTTTTATAAAGAAAAAGGACTGCCAAATCAATGACCGTCCTTCTCCTGTTGATCAAGTTAAAACTTGATAAAAATTAGAATGCGAAATGTTCAGCATCCAAAGCAAGTAATGGCTCTACACCACCTGCAATCACGTCTACGTGTGAACGTACGCGTGGAAGGATTTTCTTGAAGTAGAAACGGGCAGTGGTTACTTTGGCGTTGTAGAAGTCAACGTCAGTCGTACCAGCAGCAAGTGTTTCTTGAGCAAGAAGCGCCATACGAGCCCATAGGTAAGCAAGGGTTACATAACCAGAGAAGTACAGGTAGTCAACCGCAGCTGCACCGACTTCATCCGGATTCTGCATTGCACGCATACCAATCTGCATGGTTAAATCGCCCC
The DNA here is from genome assembly GCF_052712855.1 of Acinetobacter sp. F16. NCBI lineage: Bacteria > Pseudomonadati > Pseudomonadota > Gammaproteobacteria > Moraxellales > Moraxellaceae > Acinetobacter > Acinetobacter sp. F16. The sequence continues at coordinate 32,706 of NZ_JBRATK010000009.1, read as the reverse complement.
ACTCTTTATTTAGAGCAGCAAGCGGTTCAACAAATTCTTTCATTGCAGCATTGTCTTTGTTTGCTTCAGCAAATTTGTGGATGATCTTGGTGAAGTCTTTCAACATTGCACCTTGAGTACCCAAAACTTTACGGCCTAACAAGTCAAGTGCCTGGATTTCAGTAGTCCCTTCGTATAGGCAAGCGATACGTGTATCACGAACAATTTGTTCCATGCCGTGTTCAGAAATGAAGCCATGACCACCGAACACTTGAACACCGTGTTTCGCAGATTCAGAACCGGTTTCAGTCAAGAATGCTTTTGCGATTGGGGTAAGAAGAGACAACATGTTGTCCGCAGATTTGCGTTCTTCTTCAGTTGTACCGTGTTCAACTACGTCAGCATATTGAGCCAACAGGTAAACCAGCGCACGACCACTTTCTGCATATGCTTTTTGAGTTAAAAGCATGTTACGCACAGCAGGGTGAACAATAATTGGATCAGCTTCTTTTTCTGGCGCTTTAACACCTGAAAGTGAACGCATCGCTAAACGATCTTTCGCATAGGCAAGTGCACCTTGGAAAGACGCTTCAGAAGCTGCAAGACCTTGTACAGCAGTACCAATACGTGCGGTGTTCATGAATGTGAACATGCAGTTTAGACCACGGTTTTCAGGACCAATCAAGAAGCCTTGAGCTTTATCGAAGTTGATCACGCAAGTTGCGTTACCATGGATCCCCATTTTGTGTTCGATTGAACCACAACGTACTGCATTACGTTCACCCACTGAACCGTCTGCATTTACATTGAATTTAGGTACGATGAATAACGAAATGCCTTTCGTGCCTTTCGGTGCACCAGGAAGGCGAGCAAGCACGATATGGATGATGTTGTCAGCCATGTCGTGTTCACCAGCAGAGATAAAGATTTTCTCGCCAGAGATTGCAAAGCTGCCATCAGCATTCGGTTCAGCTTTAGTACGGATGATTCCTAAGTCAGAACCTGCATGAGATTCTGTTAGGCACATGGTACCGGTCCATTCACCTGAAACAAGTTTAGGCAGGTAAGTGTCTTTTTGTTCTTGAGAACCGTGGTGTTCCAAAGTACGTACCGCACCATGAGAAAGACCAGGGTACATGCCCCAAGACCAGTTTGCAGTACCGACCATTTCAGAAATGGTAATACCCAAAGAGTTCGGTAAAGCCTGACCGCCATATTGCTCTTCAGCAGACAACGATGGGAAGCCAAGTTCGATATATTTTTTATAGGCTTCTTTAAAGCCGGTCGGTGTGGTTACAACACCGTCGTTCCAAGTACAACCTTCACGGTCGCCGACTTGGTTAAGAGGAGAAAGTTCATTTTCACAGAAGTCAGCAGCAGCTTCTAAATATTGATCGACCAACTCACGGCTTACGGTTTCTTGAAATGCAGGGAGTTTTGCATAATGTTCTTCAGCATTTAATAATTCATGTAGAACGAATTGCATCTCACGTAAGGGCGCTTTGTATTGTGGCATATCGGTTTCCTCAATACTGGTTTAACCAGCTTATAATCCTAATCAACATTTGAACGTGCCTTCTAGGACACGTATTTGTATGGCTTAATCGTGCTACATCTTCTGGGTGGGCACAAGCGTTTGCATGCTTTTTCTTGGTGACTGTAAAGTCAAAGATTTCTGACTTGAAATTGCTAAGTATCTTGAGTGTAAATGCTTTTATGATTTATTGAGTGGCATAAATAGTCAAATCGACATTTTTTTGATCAGCAATAAAAAAGGCGCTCAAAAGCGCCTTTTAGAATTTTGAAGCGATATTTATGCGGCAGATTTCACTGCAACAGGGGCTTTAGGCTGAAAACGAATTGCACACTTACCATCGATGGTTTGGGTACCGGCTTTGACTTGAACTGCTTTACCATCGGTTTGACCTTGGCAGGCTTTTAAAATGGCTTGTTGCTTTGCTTGACGTTCAGCTAGGCGTTGATCAAATTGCTTGGTCAACTCGGCACGTTGAGCATTGGTCAGTGGTTCACCACGTTTCATCTGCATACCATTGATTTCACCACGCATTGGGCGGTGTTCACCCTTCATTGAACGGTGTTCGCCACGCATGTGTTTCGCTGCTTTATGATCAGCTTTAAATGTCATCACGCAAGTGCCATCAATCGTTTTGTCGCCCGCTTTAACTTGCACTGCTGTACCTACAGCTTTGCTATCACAGGCTTTTTGAATTTGTTCAACCACTTGTTTACGTTCAGCACGTGCTTGCTGCAACTTTTCACGCTGTTCTGGTGTCATTTTGCGATCATGCTTTTGATGATGGTCGTGCATCATGCGAGCGTGGTCGTTATCTGTGTCTTTCACCGTATTGGTGGATTGGCACGCTGTCAAAGCACCCATGCTCAGAACACTTGCACCCACTAAAGCAATTTTTGTCATCGAATTCATTGTTTTTATCTCCAATGAAAAATAGTATCAATTTAATAAGTTAAGATTAAACAATAATGATGAAGAAACAATGAAGGGTTTTTTTAGACAGTGTTGGTTACAATAATAAATTGAGAAGAAAATATTGAGATTTTGCTTTTGAATATTCGCCGTGTTCCGATTGCCTTACGCCTGTTTTTGACCGTATTACTCACGACTCTGGTGATTACGACGGTTAGCTTGGGGGTGTTGCATTGGACCATGCAAAAGAACTTCGCCAGATATGTAGCCGATGTTGAAATGCAGAAGCTGGATCATGTGATTGGTAATTTGGCCGGGGTGTATACAGTTTACCAGGACTGGGGCAATGCGATTCAAGCGCAGATTTTGCAAATTGAAGGTGATGCAGCTCCCGATGATTATGACAAGTTGTCACGCTGGTGGCTGCGTCGTCAGTATGATATTGCCTTGCAGCAGCGTTATTTTCAGGAAAATACATTGCTGAGTGTTTCTCCCAGTTTGAACCCGGGAGAACAAAGCAAACCGGTGGTTGATGCGGAAGAACTTCGCATGATGGAGTTGAATTTACCTTCTGAATATCAGCCTTTTGAAGGTCTTAAATTTCCCTTAAGTTCTAATCAAAATATATTTCGCACAGATAAAAAAGCGGATGGCGCACAAGCGGATGCAACCCAAAATCAAGGCAAGAAAAAGCAGTTTATTTCGATGCCTGACCGCTTGGGCTTAAGTTCCCGATTATCCTTATATGATGCCAATAAACAATTTGTGGTCGGTGAGCCATCCGACATTCCGGTTTCATATCGCCCGATTATGGTAAACGATAAGATTGTCGGCTACCTCGGTTTGAAACCGGTACTGGATAAAGATGATGCCTTAAGTATTAATTTCTTTAGTAATCAAAAACGCTATTTACTACTGATCTACGGCTTAACTTTTTTAACCAGTTTAATTGCCGCTTTATTGTTGGCGACCTATTTCAAAAAGCCGATTCAACGCTTGTTAAATGCGACCCGTGAATTGACCAAAGGGCATTATCAGCATCAGGTGAAAATTAACCGTAATGATGAGCTGGGCGATTTATCCAATGAAATTAACCAACTGGCAGTGATTTTGGATCAACATGAACAATCACGTCGTCAATGGGTGGCAGATACTTCACACGAGTTAAAAACCCCACTGGCAGTACTGCAAGCGCAAATTGAAGCGATGCAGGACGGAATTCGTAAACCGACGCCGGAACATTTTGAATCGATGCTGCGTCAGGTCACCAGCCTGAAAAAACTGACTCAGGATCTGGCCGATTTAGCCCAAGCTGAAGCGCAACAGCTCACCTGCTATTTGGCCGATGTCAATCCCTGGACGGTGGTGCTACAGGAAGTTGAAAACTTCAAACCCAAGTTTGCGCAAGCGGATTTATCGATTTCAGTGCAAGGCGAAGGTGCGAATTTACAATTAGATATAGATCGTTTTAAACAAATTATGGTCAACTTACTCGGCAACAGTATTCGCTATACTGAAGCGGGTGGTGAAGTCCATGTCCATACCGAGCAATCGGCGACCCATTGGAGCGTGATTGTCGATGACAGTCCGCTTGGGTTGAGCGATGAACAACTGGCACGTTTAGGCGAGCGTTTCTATCGTGTTGATGATTCACGAACCCGTAGTACCGGTGGTACAGGTTTAGGTTTGGCATTATCTGGTAAAATTGCGCAGGCATTGGGTGGGAAATTGAGTTTTGAACATTCTCCATTAGGTGGCTTGCGTTGTAAACTGACATTTCCAAAACAGTTAAACAAATAAAGGGATGAGATTCATGAAACATGTCATGCTGGTTGAAGATGAAGTTGAACTTGCACAATTGGTGCGGGACTATCTGGAAGCTGCGGGGTTTGAAGTCAGCATGTTTCATGATGGTCAGGAAGCCTATGACAGCTTTATTCAGCGTAAACCAAGTTTGATGATTTTGGACTTGATGGTTCCGCGTATGGATGGCTTGACCATTTGCCGTAAAGTGCGTGAACAGTCTGATTTACCCATCATTATGGTGACTGCACGGACTGAAGAAATTGACCGTGTCTTGGGCTTGAACATGGGCGCAGATGATTACATTTGTAAACCTTTTAGCCCGAAAGAACTGGTTGCGCGTGTACAAGCAGTTTTACGTCGCTTAGACCGTCATGCAGAACCTGAACAAAACAGCTTGTTCCGTATGGATAAAGCACAACAACGCATCTGGTATCAGCAAAAAACCTTGAACTTGACGCCGACAGAATTCCGTTTGCTGGAGTTGTTCCTGGAGCATGTTGGACAAGTTTATTCACGTGCGCAATTACTCGATCACATTAACCCAGATAGTTTTGATGTGGCAGATCGCGTGATTGACAGCCATATTAAAAACCTACGCCGTAAAATTTCAGATGCTGCTGAAACCGGTAACCGTCATGAGTGGATTCAGGCTGTGTATGGTGTAGGTTATCGTTTTGAATATCCGGAAGATTGATTAAAATATAATTTTAAAATCATTGTAAAGCTCCTGAAAAGTCTTTATTTTTTAGGAGCTTTTTTTATTTATAATTTTTAGAGGGTAGGGGCAAAATGATTTTTAAAAAAACAATATTAGCACTTAGTTGTTCTGTATTTTTAGTGGCTTGTGGAGGAGGTGGAGGCGGGTCATCTTCATCTAGTGGAACAGAGGGTGGACAGGTAACGGCACCTGCTTCAGATTTAGAAAAAGCAAAACAACTTGTAAAAACAACCAATTCTATTATTTCTTATTATGATGGTTTTCAAAATATTGCTGATCAATATAAAGTTCCTGCACAAGTAATAAATGACACATCTTCAGATTTGAGTCGTGCAACAAATTTATTATTAGTGATTGCAGAAGTTATTACTCAGGATGCACAGGGTCAGACCAAGACTTATACAGCGCAACAAATACAGACGCTAATGAATCAAAATACGGATGATTATGGGGATTTATCTGATTTTAACTTTAAGAGCAATAATTTAACAGCTAAGGTGGTTGGTGATTCTATTACCATTTCAGGTAATGTAAATGTCCAGTATTGGCAAGCGTTTAATTGGGATAAAATTAATGCTAATAATGCTTGGAATAACTCAAATTCTTGGTATAGCGATCCGGCATACTCAATTTATGGTGATGATGCTGAAATTACGGTCTCTAATTTGGTTTTAGAAGCACCTTTTATTGATACAGCCCGTACAACTTATAATTATAAGATTCAGAATAATGGAAAAATTTCTACAACGAATCTTAAAAATCAAACTGCTAGTTTTAGTTTCACTGCCGATAGTACTGCCTCTATGGTTTATGCCATGGCAGATACTATGGAAAACCGTGAAGATATTCCGAATCAGGCAACCATGAGTTTAAAAGGGCTTTCATTTGAAAGCGCAGGTGTAAAAGCCAATTTAGCTGAAGTTTCTTTAATTGCGAAAAAAGCTATATTTAATAATGGTACAGGAATGCTTGAACAGTTGATTCCATCGGAGTTAGTGCTGAAAGGTCTTGTAAGTTATCAGCAGGAATCGTTGAATTTAGAAGCCAAATTTAATTTGAATAATGATTTATCTAAAGTCATTGATGTGAGTGCTGGACAGGAAACATCGACTAATTTCATCAATGCGAATTTAAATGTCAAATTAAGCGGCAATTTAAAAGGCGCCAATGCAGTACCTACACCATTTAGCATTGATATTGCTGCAAGACGTGCTGAATTTACTAAAGGTACAGCGGCTGTCGCCGTTATCGTTGATAAAAATGCATTGGATATTGAGTTAACCGCAAAAGACTTAGATCAAGAACATCAAATTATTGCGGGTGTGATTAAGCATAAAAATGGAGCATCGATCAGTATTGCAGATGTAGAGAACTTTACTTCAGCGAATATTGCGGTTTCAGGAAAAAGTTACGGCACACTCACTAAAAACTCATCTGGGCAATATGTCGTGAAATTTACTGATGACACAATAACTTATATTGCTCCTTAATCTAAAACTTAACTTTGAGAAGAAGGCAGCGTTTGCTGTCTTCTTTTATATCTAATGAAAAAATATTTATTCATATTGGCTGTAAGCTTGCCAGGCTCTGCATATGCGGAAAGAACGATTCAATACAGTATAAATACAGATATTTATAGTGAACCTGTGGGTGTACATGCCTTTTTAGATGGTTGGGAAACGCCTAATTTAAAAAAAGGTAATAATGCCTTTGCACATGGGAAAATGAAATTAGAAACCAAACAGGACAATTGGACTATTGGTTGGATTTGGACTTATGACTATCAGATTCATTTTAGTGATGATATGGCAAAGCTATATTATCAAATTGAAAATGATAAGTTAATTGATGCAAATAAATACAATCAATTAGAATTAGAAGCTCAACATGTCGATACAGTGGGAACTCGTTTTGCCTATGATTGGAAGGTTCATCCTGATTGGACAATTGTGACAGGGGCAACAGCGCTCATTGGACGTCATTATGTGGATGGTAAATTCCAAGCAACAGGTCAAACAACCAATATGACTGAATTGATGGATCGGGTTGCTTGGTTAAATGGTTCATTGGATTATAGTTATGACCGTCCTGCATTAAAAGAAGATGAGCTAGGCTGGGATGGAAGAACGAGTCAAGGTTATGGCTATGCCCTGGATTTTGGTTTACATGGAAAAATTAAAAAGGATTGGAAAATTAATCTTCAGGTCGATGATTTATTCAGTTATTTATATTGGGATAATGCCCCATTTACCCGCTACAACCTTCACTATGATCAAAATCAACGTCCTCGAATGGATTTGAGTGGACAGTTAAGCAAGAGCAAACAGTACCGTCAAAAATTGCCCTTTAAAATAAGTTCGGAAATTAGCTATGATGTTCAAACTAAGCCGTGGAGTGCAAGTATCAGTAGTTTTTCAAATGAATATATAACCTTAGCTCAACTGAATGCCTTTTGGAAAATGAAACAATTAAAATATGGCCTGCATATAGAGCCGCAAACACATGCTTTGGGAGTGTCGGTACAGCATAAAAATTTTGGTGCTAAATATATAACCGATGATTTAGATAGCAATCAGGCACATCGTTTTAGTGCCTCTTTATATGCCCAATATCACTGGTAAAATTTTTCAACATTAAAATGTCATAATAAAAAACGGAGCCTATCGCTCCGTTTTTTGTTAAGAAGAACAACTCACCATCACTTCAGGGACATCACTCGGCAACGGACCTAAATCTTCAGGCTGTTCTATGTCTGGCTGCTTGCTATAAGGTTGGCTGAGTAACTTAAAAAGTCGTTCTACTTCAGAAAAATCATTTCGTTCCGCCAGTTCAATCGCTTTCTGTGCCATGTGGTTACGTAAAATATATTGCGGATTGGCCTTAAGCATTTCAGCATCCAGCTCCTCTGTTGCTTGGTTTTCCCGAATCACTTGATATTGACTCAGGAAAGCATCGAACTGACGGGTGTCCAGACAATCATCACGAAGGGCAGTGTAGGCTTTGTTTTGTAGGCGAATGAAACTGTCGGTGTAATCGAGTTGTTCGGCTTGCAAAATTCGCAGAAATGCCATTCCACAATCAAAACTGTCTTTATGGAAACTTGGCAGTCCCATTTTTTGACACAGTCCAAGGGTGTAATGTTCTAGAAAAGTTGCTTCAAAATGCTCTAAGCACTTCGACAGATCTTCTTTGAACTGTTCTTTTTCAGCAGGATCTTTAACCAATGGAATTAGATTGTTCAGCCAGGTCCATAAATTCCAATGACCAATGCTCGGTTGTTGTTGATAGGTATAACGTCCTTGATAATCCGAGTGATTATTAATCCAGTTTGGACGGAAACGCTCCATGAAACCATAAGGGCCGAAGTCGAGTGTTGATCCTGTAATATTGAGATTATCGGTATTCATCACGCCATGGGCAAACCCAACCAGTTGCCATTTTGCAATCATCACTGCTGTACGCTGGATGACTTTGGTGGCAAAAGCCAAAACCGGCTGTTCAGCCTCGAGGCATTCTGGATAATGCCATTCAATACATTTTTCTACAAACTCAGGCAAAAGGTCAGGTTGATATTGATTGATCCATTCAAAATGACCAAAGCGAATATGGCAGTCTGAAGTCCGCAGCATCATTGCCCCGGGTTCCATTTTTTCGCGCTGTATGCCTTGCGTTGAAGAGGTGAACCCAACGGCATTACTGGATGCAATACCCAAAGCATTAAGCGCATGACCGGCTAGATATTCACGGATCACCGAGCGTAAAACTGCACGGCCATCGCCCATACGGGAGTAAGGCGTTGAACCTGCGCCTTTTAAATGCAGGTCGATGGTTTGATTGTTTTTATCCAGAATTTGTCCGATCAATAAACCGCGCCCATCACCCAATTGTCCCGCCCATTGACCAAACTGATGTCCTGCATAAACCATGGCCAGTGGTTCAAATTCGGCAAAGGTTTTTTGCCCGCTACAGATCTCGACCCATTGGGCTTTATCTTCATCTGACCACTGTAATTCATCAGCCAGTGCTGCATTAAAATGACCGGCTTTTGCTCCTTTTAAGGGAACCGGCATTTGATGGTGAAAAAGCTTGGGATTAAGTAATGGATAACGCGGATTAAATTGCATAGGACAATCTAAAAAATGGGGGAGATGTGATCACTATAGCAAATTTAAACTGCCAAAATAAATAAAGCCCCAACAATGGGGCTTTATATTGAATCAAACTTTATTAAGAGACTGGATTCTTTTTAATAGTACGCATCAAGATATTTAAGGTATTGCGATGATGTGAAAGACGTTGTTCAACCAATTGGAAATCCACTTTAAGTTTGCTGTCGATCTGGTGAATCTTTTCAGCAACAGAAGCTTTTTTCGCTTGAATCTCTTGTTCTTTCAGCTTTGCCCAGTCATTTAAGGTTTGGGTAAACGCTTCATATTCTTGTGCAATACGGAGTTTTGCAGTCGCCATATCTTCATTGACATTATGACCATAAACCGCCAAATCCTGTTCAGCATATTTAAAGCGCATCGCCAATTCTGCTTTTTTAATATTAAAGCTTGGAATACGACGCAAGTTCTTTGCTAAACCGAGTTTTGAACATGACCAGATCAGCCATTTGGTTGGATCATATTGCCACCATTTCACACCGTTTCGGTAGTCATACTGGAAAATGTGATGATAGTTATGATAACCCTCACCCCAAGTTGCAATTGCCAAAACGAAATTGTCACGTGCAGTATTTTCGTCAGTATAGGGACGTTTGCCCCACATGTGGCAGAGTGAGTTAATGAAGAAAGTGACATGATGACTCAAGATCAGGCGAAGTAAACCCCCCAATAACACTACGCCCCACATATCGCCAACAGCCCAACCCACAGTAGTGAGAATCACGGCATGTACAGCAATAACAAGCGGGATGTAATATTTGTCCTGGAACATCACCACTTTGTCATTTAACAAATCGGGTGCATTTTTATAGTTTGATTCTGCTGCTGGATAGTTGCGAAGCATCCATCCAATATGCGCATACCAAAAGCCGTTATTAATTGAATAGGGATCTTTTTCAACATCATCGACATGACGGTGATGGGTACGGTGACCTGAAGCCCAGAACAAAATACTATTTTGAACGGCAAAAGTACCCATAAGCATTAAAATAATTTTTAATGGCAAGGTTGCTTCATAAGCACGATGTGCCCATAAGCGGTGATAACCCGCAGTAATCCCTAGACTACTCACACCGAGTAGTACAAATAAACTAATCCATGCGCCTAAGCTAAAATCATGATGATAAGCATATAGAGGGATAGCGATTACAGCCACAATGGGTAAAAGTACGAGTGCGAACACTGCAATCCAGTTAATTGGGGCTTTGGGTAGGGGAGCATTCATCTCCAACAGCACTCCTAGAACCTTTTTTAAAGGTAAAGGTAAGGTATAAATGATTTCTTAATTCAATACAATTTATAAGGATTAAGACTGTTTCAATATTAGCATGCGTGAACAAATCTTCACTAGTATTATTCTACAGTCGTATTGTACTAAACAGTAACAGAATAGAGGTTTGTGTTGATTGATTTTATCGAAGGTTTAGACCTCTTATTTATAGATCGACGATAGGGCTTAAAACAAAATTTTTAAACAATAGAATAAGCGATTGTTCTATTTAGAATTATTAAATCGACGCATGCTCTCTGCATCTCTTTTATATCATTTAAAGTGTTGCAACATCATTTTAGGGAAATCAGTAATTAACCCGTCAATACCTAAGCCTTGCAGATGTCTGGCGCGTTCAAGACCATTTACTGTCCACACACTGATATTTAAATGGGCGTGTTGGGTGGCTTGAATAATTTCATCTGTTGCCAGTGGATTCATCCAGCCAATTTGACAGCAACCCAGTTCTAAAGCCTGTTCGATGGCACGTTCTTTAATATCCTGTTCAATCAGTAAGCCATGTTTAAAGGTGGAGTATTGCTGTCTTAAAGCCTGATGAATCTTTACATCGAAACTGGTGATCACGGCCGTTTGTTCAAAACCATGTAATTGTTTGTGTAATTCTAAAATCAATTTTTCAGCTTCAGCCATAGTTGCAACTGCTTTAACTTCAACTTCAATATGCTCAAAGTCCTGCATGATGTTAAGGGATTGTTGTAGGGTAGGGGTTACTTCAAAGTTTTTCCAGTCTAGCCAAATGGAGGCCTGATTATAGGACTGTAGTTCAGAACTGGAACATTGGTAAATATTTTTATCGATACCTGTAGTACGCAGGAAATTGTCATCGTGCATGATCACGAGCTCGTCATCTTTGAGTTGGCGAACGTCAAATTCAACGGCTCGAATGCCTAAATCATGAATATATTGAAAGCCACCCAAGGTGTTTTCAGGGGCTTCACCACGTGCACCACGATGTCCGATGATTCTCATCTTTTATCCTTTTATGGGAGTTTTATATTTTCACAACGGTGTCTTACCAGTTATTCATCCAATATAAGAAGCTCATTGTGTCACTTTTTTAAAAAGTGAGTAAAACTGCACCATTCAAAAAACCTGTTTAACAATAGCAATCTATTTATTGCCTCGCAGAAACTTTATGTATCAAATTTCAATCAGGTCGTGAATGGTACTTGCCGTGGAACAAAGACCGTGATTTTAATCAAAAAACGAATAAATCACTGGCACTGAGCTTAGATCGTCTCATTAATATTTTTCTGCCATAGCACTTCAGAGCCACCTTCAGCACGCTGCAAGGTACGTGAGGCTACAAATAGCCAGTCAGAAAGACGGTTTAAAAGTTGCAATGAGGTCGCTTGAATATTTTGATCGCGAGTTTGTACAGTCATCAGGCTACGTTCAGCACGGCGACATACGGAACGTGCTTGATGGGCATAGCTACATGAAAGTGTGCCTGCAGGTAAAATAAAGTCTTTCAGCATAGGTAATGCTTCATTCATGCGGTCAATTTCATTTTCCAAAAATTCAACTGAAACAGGTAAGACCATGTTGTAGTTTGGAATGCAGACTTCACCGCCCAGGTCGAATAGCCAATGTTGAATCAGGCTCAGCGATTTATCCCAAGGGGCTTTGTCTTCAATTGAGCTGATGGCAATCTGTGAACGTAAAACACCAATACAAGAGTTCAGTTCATCAACATCGCCCAAAGCAGCAATGCGCAAATCATCTTTGGCTACACGAGAACCATCGCCTAGTCCAGTTGTGCCTGAATCGCCTGTACGGGTATAAATTTTACTTAAACGGTGGCCCATAGATATGTCCTTCATTTTTAGATATTTCAATTTAAAAAGGATAATGCCATAGGCATGACATTATCCTCAAAAGTATTTACTTAAACTTGGCTGGAATCAGTATTTGAACGTTACACCGGCAGAGGCAAGGCGGCCACCATTGACATAGTAGTAGCCTTGATCTTGATAAGATGCTTTATATTCTACATCGCCAATATTTTGAATATTGGTAAACAATTTAACATTCGGATTTACATTCCAATATGCATTCATATCTATTGTTGCATAACCGGGATTCTGGTAATTTTTGTCCCAATCTTTTGAGTGAGACTTAGCAATTAAAGAGGCACTAAGACCATATATTTCATTTTGGATACCCGTCGTTAAAGTTAAACCTTGACGAGGGCGACGGCCTAAATCTTGGTGAGTTTCACCGTTTTCGGGTTTCACATAACTATAAGTGGCTTTAGCAAATAAATCATTTTGTTGCCAAGCTAGATATAACTCACCCCCTTGGTAGGTGGCTTTAGCAATATTCTCCAGTGGGCCGTAGTTTTCTGAGTTAATCAGGTCTTCAACTTCCGTATGATAGGCTGATAAACCTGTTTTAAAGCCGAAAGGTAAAATTTGATCAATCCCTGCTTCATAAGAAATACTTTCTTCTGGAGCAAGATCAGGGTTGCCGTTCCAGGCATTGTAGAGTTCATTTAAGGTTGGAGATTTAAAAGCTGTTCCAACGTTGGTATATACACTCGTTGATGGAAACAATTGATAGCGCGCCGCAACTTGGCCTACGGTATGCGTGCCATATTTTTCATTGTCCTCTACGCGTATACCGGCTTGGGTATTCAGCTTTTCACCATTAAATTGATGTTGCACATAATATCCAGTGGAATCGATATCTTCAGTATAAGGTGCTCCATAGGATAAAATATCTCCATCAAGATTACGGTGCGTTACACCTGTAAGGAGGCTGTGCTGAGGTTTAAAGTTCCATTTGCCGTAGAGTTCAGCTTCTTGTGTTGTGCTATGCACAAAATCAGTCGAATCTTTTTGATCGACCTGATCTTTGAATTGAGATACTCGTCCATTCAGTTCAATATTTTCTGAAACGTTAACGCGACCGCGTAAATTGACAATTTCATTTTCAAAATCTTGTTTAAGCAAGCTGCCATCAAACGCATAGGCATCATATAAATTTGTACCTTTATTTGTACTGTAATCTATAGATGCAGCAAATTGCTGTTTTTCTACGCCCAGTTTGGCGCTATAACCCTTTTGGTCAAATGAGGCTGTTTCAGTGCTATCTGTTTTTTGGTTGGTGACTTGGGTTGCATCAGATTCTAGGCGTTGTCCACGAATCTGGGCATAAAAGCCATCTTCAAATAAATCTGCGCCAATGACTGATTTATAGGTTTGGTGTTCGCCCATTTCACCCGTCATAAATGCACTGGTTTTCTCAGGTTTTTTAGAAACCAGTTGCACGACACCACCAATTGCATCTGTGCCATAAAGTACAGATGCCGGACCTTTCAATATTTCAATCTGTTTAATATCAGTTGTATCAATAAAGGCTAAATTGGCTGTACCAGATGAGGGGTTATTTAGCCGAATACCATCACGTAATATCAGGGTGTGGTCAGATTCCGTACCGCGTAAATACATATCTGCAAGTTGTCCCATCCCTCCATTTTGCACCATATTAATCGCGGCATCATGTTTTAACAGGTCAGGAAAAGAGGCAATGGGAGATTGCTCGACAATATGAGGCTCAATAAGGGAAATTCTTGAAGGAATATTTTCAATTTTTTCTTCAGAACGTGTGGCTGTAACAACCAAAGTTTCTAAAGCTGAATTTACTGCAGTTTTAGCAGGCGTTTCATTTGCAGAAACACCAGTTGAAAAACCCATCGCAATGGTGATCGCACCTACGAGTGCAGTAGGTTGAAAAAGAGTAGGCATGTTTTTACGCTCCATACATTCACCCCCCGTGAATGATTGAGTTTGAGGGCGCAACAAGCAGGTATCCGGACTTAAATATAAATATTGATTTTCAATATTGGCATATCCACCTTCCCACATTTCTGCAGTGGTGTAAGTGAGAGCTTATAAAGATATGTTGTTCATTTTACCGTTGCGGGGGCAGTGTCGGATTCTCACCAACTTCCCTAAAGCCTGAGCTTGGACTCGTTGCAATTGGGCGCAGTATAAGGTTTGTGTCTACATTAGACAATCTATGTCAATATTATTCCGGATGAACTTTACTCAAGCTTTTAAAATTGCATTACAATGATTCGCCCCCATATTTATAGACTGACTATAAGTCGGGCAAAGTTTTAGCCAAAGAATTAGAGCGAAGTGTATGCGAACCCGTGCCAAAATTTGCGGAATAACACGAATAGAAGATATACATTCTGCTGTAAATGCAGGGGTGGATGCGATTGGATTTGTTTTCTACGCACCCAGCCCAAGAAGTGTGACTATTCAACACGCCCAAGAGCTGGCAAAGCATATTCCTGCTTATGTACAAATCGTAGGTTTATTTGTGAATGCGACAACTGACGAAATCACTCAGGTTCTAGAACACGTACCTTTGGATATTTTGCAGTTTCATGGTGATGAAACCGCAGAGCAATGTCAGCAGATTGCATCACAAACCAAGCGCCGTTGGTATAAAGCTATTCAGGTTAAACCTGAGCTAGATATCATAAAAGCCATAAAAAGCTACCAAAACGCAGGTGCAAGCGCAGTATTATTGGATTCTTGGCATCCTGAGCTTAAAGGTGGAACAGGGCACCAGTTTGATTGGTCGCAGTTCCCAAAACTGAATGTTCCTTTAATTTTGGCAGGTGGTTTAAAACCTGAAAATATTGAAGACGCTATAAAGACGACTAGGGCTTATGCAGTAGATGTCAGCGGAGGCGTAGAGTCCGCAAAAGGTATAAAAGACCAACAACTCATTGAACACTTTATGCAAGGAGTCCAGCGTGGATCAGCAAACTGTTAATCAGAAAGATCAGGTGACTGACTATACCCAATTCCCCGATGAGCGTGGGCATTTCGGTATCCATGGCGGACGTTTTGTGTCAGAAACACTGATGGCAGCATTAGAGGATCTAGAAAAGCTCTATTTCCGCATGAAAAATGATGCACAGTTTTTGGCAGAATTCGACCGTGATTTAGCCTACTATGTAGGTCGTCCTAGTCCACTTTATCATGCTGAACGATGGTCTAAAGAGTTAGGTGGTGCGCAAATTTACTTAAAACGTGAGGACCTAAATCATACCGGTTCGCACAAAATTAATAACACCATTGGTCAGGCATTACTGGCTAAACTTTCAGGTAAAAAACGGATTATTGCCGAAACGGGCGCAGGTCAGCATGGTGTAGCAACAGCTACGATCGCTGCACGTTTAGGACTTGAATGTGTGGTATTCATGGGTGCAGACGATGTTAAACGTCAAGCCATGAATGTATACCGCATGCGTTTGTTGGGTGCGACCGTCGTGCCTGTGCAAAGCGGTTCAAAAACATTGAAAGATGCCATGAACGAAGCGATGCGCGATTGGGTGACCAATGTTGATTCAACGTATTACGTAATTGGTACTGTGGCTGGTCCACACCCTTATCCGCAACTGGTTCGTGACTTCCAGTCAATCATTGGCCGTGAAGCACGTAAACAGATTCAGGAGCAAGCAGGGCGTTTGCCTGATGCACTGGTTGCATGTGTCGGTGGTGGTTCTAATGCGATGGGCTTGTTCTATCCATTCCTGAACGATACCGATGTGAAAATGTACGGTGTTGAAGCAGCAGGTCATGGTATTGAAACCGGTAAACACTCTGCGCCGCTAAACGCAGGTCATGTCGGTGTACTGCATGGTAACCGTACTTATTTGATGTCGGATGAGCAAGGTCAGATCATTGAAACACATTCAATTTCAGCCGGTCTGGATTATCCGGGTGTGGGTCCTGAACACAGTTTCTTAAAAGATATGGATCGCGTGAAATATGTGCCAATTAATGACCAGGAAGCGCTGCAAGGTTTCCGTGATTTAACCCAGATTGAAGGGATTATTCCTGCGCTAGAAAGTGCACATGCCATGGCTTATGTGACCAAACTTGCGCCAACCATGTCTAAAGATCAAATTATTATTGCGACGGTTTCAGGTCGTGGTGATAAAGACTTGATGACTGTTGCGCGTATTGATGGCGTAGAAATGGTTGAGATGTAATTTTATATTATGAAAGAAAGCTCCTAAAATAGGGGCTTTCTTTTTATATGGTTGGAGAAAAGTAGAGAATGGAAAAGTACTGATGGAAATTCAAGAGGGGTTGGGATTTAAAGAATTAATTGTTGATACAGTAGAAGAGTTTATTGAATTAATTCGACCTGATAAAAAGAATGTTAAAGAATATTTGGGAAGTGTAAATGATCAATATATTTATAGAGGACAAGCAGATTCAAGTTGGGAGTTGACTCCAAGTTTATATCGAAATATATCAAGAGAGGAAATCCTCTCAGATACATATGATGGTATCTGTTTTATGCATTGGGTTCACTTGAAAAATTTTGTGCGTGGATGTGATCTAAATTCATCAATTGTACCTTTTGATTCATTCGAATTTCGTTCTGAATGGTTAGAAGATTTTGATGATAGGGTTGTTAGAGATAGTACTAAATGGCCTGATACTAAATTATATGAATTAATTGCTTATGCACAGCATTATGGTGTGCATACAGAGTTTTTAGATTGGACTAAAAATTCTTTAATTGCCTGCTATTTTGCGGCATCTCAAGTTGTAAAAATGAGGAAGTTAGATGGGCTCATGTCGATATGGATTTTTGATACGGAGAAGAAGAACTTACTAAATGAATATAATGAAAAAATATTTGAAATCATTGAAGTGCCGAAAAGTATAAATCAGAATATTTCTTCCCAACAAGGTTGCTTTACTTTAGTCCGTCAAAAAATTATGAGAGGGGCTAGATTAACTTTTGATGAGAATTTAAGTAAATATGAACAAATTCAAAACTTAAATGAATTGGCAGCAGAGAAAAAGGTTAACTTACTGATTAAAGTTTCAGTTCCATGTAAATGGGCTATTGATATCTTAAAATATTGCGATGCCTATACTGTTAATGCGGCTACTGTTTTTAGAGGAATTAGTGGAGGGGCAATGTATGTACAGGAAGGTTTAGAAATTATGGAATATAAAAAGTTAGTAGGTACTGAGCAGGTAAATTAATGTCAAATTTATATATGGTTATGCTCGGTGGTCGCCATGCCCGTGCCAATACAGAAGTTCATGATATTGTACTGGCAGTCGGTGATTCTCTTGAAGAAATCTATCCTCAACTTAAAAATGCATGGTTTGGTGAGCAAAAAGGCTTGCACATCGATGCTTGGGCACAAATCAATGGCGTGGAATTTGAGGGTCAAAAATATCAAATTCAATTCAGCAACGCACAACCGAATTCATCCGAACAAAAGCTGTTTTTAATTAATTTGGGTGGTTATGATGCTCGAGAGTTTGGTGAATTGCATCGCTATATTTTGGTGGTGGCGCAAAATGCCATGGTGGCAAAACAACGTGGTAAAGCATACTTTGCACAGCATTGGCAAAAACAGCATACCGACCGTGTGTTGGATGTAGACGATTGTATCGCGATCGATCAAGTGCATGGCCGTTATGTGCAATTGGTGCAAGGTGAATTTAGTGGAAATAGATGGGAAAATACGTATTTAATGTTATCTGATCAATGATTTATATCTACTTGATTAATAAATTGTATTTATAAAATATTGAACATCTAGGAATAATATATCTTTTTATATATTTTCGACGAAAAGAAGGGTGTTGATACTTTTAAGTTGAATTTATATGGGCATAATAAGGTTAAGGATTTGTGATCTCTTCGCTAGATGGAATTTGATAAATGGATTTGATTCAATCAAATGGACAACCGCATTATGGACGTTTTAGTACTCTCCCAAAGACCATCGATTTAAATAAGTACCAGTATAAGACGCCTTATGGGGAAGTCTTAAAAGGCTGGCGTAAACGGTTAAAATATAAAAAATTTAAATTTTGCTGTATTCAACATGAACATTACACCATTGGTCTGGCCATAGCCGATATCGCATGGGCAGGACATGGTTTTTTCTATATTTATGATCATCAGCGTTCTGAAGTTTTAGAGTGGAATGCAATTAACTTTTTTTCGCGGCATACCGTGGTTGATGAGCAACCGCTTTATAACCAGAGTTTTTTCTCCAAGTCACCTTTTCAAATCGATATTCAACATGCCAATGGTGTGCGTTATATCCATGTGACTAAACATGGTGAAATCAAGCTAAGTGCGCGGATCTTTTGTGCAGGTACAGATCCTTTAAGCATGTGTAGCCCGACAGGGATTAATGGTTGGACTTATACCCAAAAACTCACAACTTTGGGCTGTGAGGGTTTTTTCATAAATAAGCAGGGTCAAACCATACAGTTTCATGAAAAAACCTTTGCTTCACTCGATGACACCTGTGGTTTTTTACGTCCTGAAACAGCCTGGTTCTGGTTGTCCTGTAATTTTTGGGATTCGCAAAATAATCGTATCGGATTGAATCTGGCATCCGGAGTAAATGAAAGTTTTGGTAACGAAAACTGCTTGTGGATGAATGGTGTTTTATATCCCCTAAGCGACATTTTATTTCAGCATCAGGAGGATGATCGCTGGACCATTCGTTCACTGGATGAAAAGCTAAATTTGGATGTAAAAACAGGTTGGCGACGCTATGAAAACCTCAATCTAAGACTGGTCGGCAGTCAGTTCAGTCAATGGCAAGCCAAAATTAGCGGAACCATTCAGCAAGGTGATCAGGAAATTATTTTGTTAAATGAATATGGCTTGTTAGAACAGCATTATGCCAAGTGGTAATACATTGTAAAATGATAAAAACCTAGTCCATATTTATACGGACTAGGTGATTGATAAATACAATAAGTATGAGGTGAGTGCTAAATACAATAAATATGATTAGTCTTTAGCTGCCTGCCAAAACGCTTCTCCAGCTTGGATTGGATCACCTGTTTCTTCCAAGGTTTTTACCCAGACATCATATTGGGCAATCACAGGATGCTGGCTAGGGTGAAAGTCTTTTTTAAACCAGTCTCGATATTGCTTGCTCATTTTGCTGAGCGTGCCATTTTTCCCAAAGAACCACGGTAGGCCGCGAATATTCATTTGCAGGCGTTGCAAGGGTGTGAAGCCATCATACTTTAACATCACATTGGCGCGGTAAAGCGTAAAGCCGAACATTAAGGCTGTTGTCCATGCCAGTGTGAATTTGCGCATAGACTCCGGCACATTTCCCACCTGTTTCATCACATCAAACGCCACATCACGATGTTCCATTTCTTCAATCGCATGCCAGGCAAACAGTGCCCGAACATAAGGATGGCCCTCTCTTATTGTCGCTTTAGAACTAAAAAAGGTTTCTGCCATTAAGGCAGTCAGATGCTCGGCCGCAGCCGTCATGGCAATGTTGTATTGCGGTGAACGCTTTTCCAGCTCAAACTTAAATATTTTAGTTAAACGCTGAATAAATTGATCAACAGGCATCCCCTGATCTTTTAGAACCTGATTCATTTTCTCATGTGCGATCCCGTGCTGCGCTTCCTGACGGATAAAATCAGCGACACGCCGTTTTAAGTCTGGATCGGTAATCTGGTCGCGGAACAAACGTACCGACTGAATAAAGTAGCGTTCACCGTCGGGAAAAGTCAGGCTGAGCGCATCGAACATGCGGGTAATAAACGGATCACCTCCGAACCAAAAACGCGGCACTTCATTCAGTTTAAAGTCAAGATTGCTGCGAACCACCGGTTCAACTTGATATTGGGCAAGAGCATTCATTTTATTTTACTTCAATCGCCTTGGATGAATGCAGTATGTCGGGCTTTTTCAATTTTGTTTTGACAGTACTTGCCATTTTTTATACATTTTACGCCAAGTTGAAAATTTAAAATGTCAAAAAAATAAGGATGTGTTGTGCAAGAACTACAGATTCCCAATGGTTATTTTCAGCTGCTGAATATGTATTTGCTGCAGCAAGAAATAGATATTTTTGCCTTGCCATTTTTGCAGCAGCATCAAGCGCAATTGCGTCATGTATTGTCCCTGCCTATCGATTCGCAATCGACTTATTCATTTTTTCTTGATGTGGTGAAACTCACCCGTCAACATGTCCATTGCCCGGAACTGGTTCTGGAAATGGCCCGCCTGATTCGTCCGGAACATTTTGGTGTGTTGGGTTATATGGCCTCACGTAGTAATAGCGTGGCCGAAGCTTTGCACAATATTATTCGTTTTAGCCGCTTGGTGATTGATGGGGCAGCAGTCATTCCGATGCAAATGCTGTATCAGGATAAAGAGATTTATCTTTCCTGGCCGCTCCATGATGAACGATATGCGATGATTAATGAGCTGACTTCGGCATGTATGGCACATTTGGGCAAGCAAATTTTTCCAGCATCGCTGCAATTGCTGAGTATGCAGTTTGCGCATGCACCGCAAATGGCACGTTATCATTATGAAAAGTTTTTTGGCTGTGAAGTCAGCTTTGGTCATGCCCAATATTCTTTTGTGATTAGTTCTGACAGTCTGGATTTAAAATCGGAACTAGCTGACCCTTCTTTAATGCAACTTTTACTGCGCCAGGCAGAAGAAGCGATTGCTTCCAGGCCCAGTTATGAAAGTTTAGACCAGCACATTCATCTGCGGGTGGCTGAATATTTACGTGTGCAAAATAGTGCACCCAAAATTGAGCAGATTGCCAATGAATTGCATGTATCTGCACGGACACTGCAGCGACAATTGAATGACCTCGGTTCATCGTTTAAAAAGATTGTTGAGGTGGAACGTATGAAACGTTGTGATCAATTGCTGCAGCAGGATATGCAACTGACCGATATTGCCATGCAATTGGGCTATTCGGATCAGTCCGCTTTGGCACGTGCTTATAAAGCATATAGCGACCACACCTTATTACAAAGAAAACAACAGCTGAAAGCATCACCTGAGTCATAAAAAAGCGACCACTTTGAGTCGCTTTTGAAATGTAGATGGATTTAAGCAGGTTTGAATCGAGGGAAACGCAATGCAATGGCCAAGATCGCTATGATGGCCAATACCCAGCAATAGTAAATATTACCAATTAGCTCGATAGGCGACATTTTCGCAATAGAGCAGGCAAGCAGTAATTGCGCCCCGTAGGGAATCAAGCCCTGTACCACGCAGGAGAAAATATCGAGCAATGCTGCAGCACGTTTCGGGTCTATGCCGTATTCCTTGGCCACTTCACGGGCCATATCGCCAGATAAAATAATTGCAACGGTATTGTTGGCAACGAATAAATTGGCGAATATCACCAGAAAACTTAATCCCAGTTCACCGGCACGTTGGCGTCCAACTTTAAATAAACGGGTGATACTGTAAATGCGTTGGATGAGCCATTGCAGTCCACCTTCTTTTTGCATAATCGCAGATAAACCGCCCAAGAACATCGAAAGCAGCGCAACCTCGAACATGCCTACAAAGCCATCATAAATCGCAGTATTGAGTTTTAAGACGCCAAAATCGGGGCTGACCATAATGCCCATCAGACCTGAAAGTACAATGCCTAAGGTTAAAACCGCCAGTACATGCAAGCGTGAGAAAGCCAGAAAGAACACCGCCACATAAGGCAAAATCAGCCACAGGTCATAATCTTTGTATGCAATGGTTTGTGAATCATGGCTAATCAATGCATAAATCAAAATACTCAGGATCGCGGCAGGAACCGCAATCCAGACATTGACTCTGAATTTATCGCGTAGCTGAACTTTTTGACTGCTGGTTGCGGCAATGGTGGTGTCTGAAATCATCGACAGGTTATCACCAAACATGGCACCGCCAACCACCGCACCAATGGCATAGACGGCTTCAATATTGGTGACTTGGGAAAAACCAAAAGCAATCGGCGCACAGGCAGCAATGGTGCCCATGGAAGTCCCCATCGCGGTTGCGATAAATGCCGAAACAATAAACAGCATTGGCAGGACAAAGGACGGCGGGATAATTGACAGGCCCAATTGCACGGTCGCATCGACACTGCCAATGGCACTTGTGGTACTGGCGAATGCCCCGGCCAGCATAAACACCATAAACATTAGAATTAAGTTGGGATGACTGGCACCTTTTAGAAATTCATCAATGGCTGCATTTAATTTTCCACGGTAAAGTAATACGGCAAGAATAATGGCCGGCAGAGCCGCCACAGGTGCTTTAACCTGGTAAAAAGCAAACTCGGTGCCAATGAGGGAATGATAGAGACCACTGCCTAAAAAAATGGCTAAAAATACAATAAGAGGTAGCAGTGCCAGCGCGCGCGCCTGCACTTTACCTTGGGATTCGGGAGTCATATAAAATAAGAAAAATAAAAATCGTGCGTAGTATAGTGCAGGTTTTGCTATTAGATAAAACTTTAAATGTAAAAGCTAACTCAATTATTTTTATCAATTTTTTACCAATAAAAATAAGTTTATCTTAATATTGGATATTTTTTTAAATAGCAAAATTAGGCATCTTTGATCATTGAGAAAAAATCGTAAATATCAGTAAATGGTGTACTCGGATTGTTCTGAAAAAATGAGATTGTCAGTCTAATGTAGCGCGAAATGTTTGCACTCTATTCAATGGGTAAAAAATAGCGTTACAATGCGTTGTCTTGTATTTCTACAAAGCCAACTCCTCAGTTTTTAAATAATTCAAGGAAAGCATAGCCTTATGTCACGTTTAGCCACTCGTTTTGGACAGCTTAAATCTCAGCAGCGTAAAGCGCTAGTTTCTTATGTAATGGCTGGTGACCCTCATCCAGAAGTAACTGTTCCATTGTTACATCAAATGGTTGAGGCAGGGGTAGATGTGATTGAACTTGGACTTCCATTTTCAGACCCTATGGCAGATGGTCCGGTAATTGCCCTTGCAGCAGAACGCGCATTGGCAGGCGGAACCAATACCCTAGACGCTTTGAACATGGTGAAAGAGTTCCGCCAGAAAGATACAGAAACACCCGTGGTTTTGATGGGTTATTTAAACCCGGTCGAAGTGATTGGTTATGAAAAGTTTGTGTCCTATGCGAATGAATGCGGTGTAGATGGTGTACTTCTAGTGGATTTACCGCCTGAAGAAGCAAAAGTTTTGGGTGATGTGTTGAAAAAATTCGACATGGATCAAATTTTCCTGCTTGCACCGACCTCTACTGATCAACGTATTGAGTATGTGGCGAAACAAGCCAGCGGCTTTATCTATTATGTGTCCTTGAAAGGGGTAACCGGTGCAGCAACTTTAGATGTAGCTGAAGCGGCAGCCCGTATCCAGAAAATTAAAGCTGTGACTGATATTCCTGTTGGTGTGGGTTTTGGTATTAGCGATGCGGCCTCTGCGAAAGCAATGGGTGTAGCGGCTGATGCGGTTATTGTGGGCAGTACTTTTGTCAAACAATTTGCCAACCTGGCGCCAGAACAAGCTGTTGTTGAAACGGTTAATAAAGTCAAGGAGCTTCGAGCTGCGCTCGATGAGTTAGTATGAATCAAGAAGTGAAAGCAGGCCAAATTCTTAGCCCAGCGACGCCGTGGACGGAACGTCATGTTCCGGGTATTCACACCCCCGATGAGCAAACCGCACTCAAAGCAACCTTTACAGAGCCAACTATTGAGTGCCCTGAGTGTCACGCACTGGTTACACGTACCGCGATGTCATTTAACGCTTATGTTTGTCCGCAATGCGACGAACATTTGCGTATGAAAGCACGCGACCGTTTAAACTGGTTCTTCGATCAGGTGCAAAATGAACTGGGTCAGGAATTTGTTGCCAAAGATCCACTGAAATTTGTCGACAGCAAGGCCTACCCGGACCGTATGTCTGAAGCGCAAAAGAAAACCGGTGAAACTGAAGCATTAGTGGTCATGCAAGGTTTGCTAAAAGGCATTCCTTTAATCGCATGTGCATTTGAATTCGACTTTATGGGCGGTTCAATGGGTACTGTGGTCGGTGACCGTTTTGTGCAAGCCGCTGAGCGTGCCATTAAAGAGAAACAGCCTTTAGTTTGTTTCGCGGCATCTGGTGGTGCGCGTATGCAGGAAGGCATGTTGTCACTTATGCAAATGGCCCGTACTGCAGCCGCGATTCAGCGTATGAAAGATGCAGGATTGCCGTATTTAGTGGTACTAACCCATCCAGTTTATGGCGGCGTAACCGCTTCACTTGCAATGTTAGGTGATGTACATATCGCTGAACCTAAAGCCATGATTGGTTTTGCGGGTAAACGTGTAATTGAGCAAACCGTACGTGAAAAACTGGAAGAACCGTTCCAGCGTGCAGAATATTTGCTTGATCATGGTGTAATCGATCAAATTGTTCATCGTCACGCATTACGTGATACTGTATATCGTATTGTCGCGAAACTGATGAATTTGCCTTGAACACAGCACCACTTGCAACAGACTCTTTAAACACATGGCTCGATTATTGGAGCCATGTTCACGTTACGGGGATTGATTTAGGTCTGGAACGCGTCATTCCAGTGGCTGAAAAGCTGGGTGTGACACATCCACAGGCAAAAGTCCTGACCGTAGCGGGAACCAATGGTAAAGGCTCAACCACAACCACTTTGGCGGCCATTCTAAATGCGCAGGGCTATAAGGTCGGCTTGTATCAATCACCGCATATTTACCGTTTTAACGAGCGGGTGAAATTGTCGGGCATTGAGGTGGATGACCAGACCTTGGTGGATGCGTTTGTGCAAGTGGATCAAGCCCGTCGTGATTGCGATCTCACCCTTTCTTTCTTTGAAGCCACCACACTGGCAGCCTTTGTTATTTTTAAAACCAAGCAATGTGATGTCTGGGTGCTGGAAGTCGGACTCGGCGGTCGTCTCGATGTGGTCAATGTGATTGATCCTGATGTCGCCGTAATTACCAATATTGGTCTCGATCATACCGACTGGCTGGGCGACACGATTGAAAAAATTGCCTTTGAAAAAGCCGGAATTATTCGTCCGAATATTCCTGTGATCTTTGCCGGTATGCAAACTTTGCCGCAAGCCATTCAAAATAAAGTCGATGAATGCAATGCAACCTTATACGTAGCTGATCGTGATTATTTCTATCAATATACTGACGATGGTCAGTCGTGGATGTTTGCCTCTTCCGGCACGACCTTAAAATTACCGACAGGCACTTTGGCGCTGGAAAATATTTCCACGGCGGTGGCTGCGATTTTGGTCAGTGGCTTGACCGTGACTCAAGAGGCAATTGCGCAAGGGATTCGGCAGGCACGCTTGCAAGGTCGCTTTGAAATCCGCCAGATTCAGGGTAAAACGGTGATCTTTGATGCCGGACATAATCCGCATGGCGTAGAATTTTTGTTAAATCAGTTGCGAAAATTCCTGGAATACAATAAACAGTACACAGAAGTGATCAGTGTTTTTTCCATGTTGGCCGATAAAGATATCAATTCTGTCGCAGAGTTATTGAAAGATACTGTTTTAACATGGAAAATTGCGCCATTAACGGTTCCGCGGGCAGCTGCAATCGAACAGCTCGATGAAGCGTTACAGGGTGAAACAGTACAGCACTTCGAAAGTGTTCAATTGGCTTTTAAATCAGCGCTGAATGAAACTAAAAATAATCAGCTGATCTTGGTATGTGGTTCATTTCATACCTTAGAAGCGGTGTGGGAGTATTTGGAAGAATGTCAATGAATAGCAAACAACGCTGGATGGGTGGCGTTGTTTTATTAGGTGGTGGTGTTTTATTGACAGCATTGCTCCTGAAAGGCAAAGAAGAAATATATCAAAACGAACTTAAAACCCCGGAGCTTGCAGCCCAAGTCACGCAGCAAAAGCCTGGTACAGAAGGCGAAATGGTTCAGCTGCAGGCTTTAACAGTCGATGTGGAAACAGAAAAGCGCTTACTTGAAGAGCAACGCCGTGCGCGCGAAAAAGCGGTTGCAGAACAAGAAGCACGTGCCGCTGAATTTTTAGTGATGCAGCAACAGGCTGAAGCTGAGGCTGCACGTAAAGCGGCAGAAGAATATGCGGCTTTAAATGCCCATCGTGCTGGCGCACAGCAAAGCTCGGATAATATTCCGCCTGAACTGGTGGAAGATGAAAAGGTGAAACAAAAGCGTTTAGCTGATGAAAAGCTGCTTGCGCAAAAAAAGTTAGATCAGCAGAAAGCTCAACAACAGCGAACTGATGCTGATAAGAAAGCAGTTGAAGATAAACGTAAAGCCGAAGCTGATAAAAAAACAGCGGATCTAAAAGCGGCCGAGAAGAAAGCAGCAGAGAAAAAAGCTGCTGACGAAAAAGCCAGACATGATGCCGAGGTAAAACGTAAAGCGGCTGAAAAGCACGAAGCTGAAAAGAAAGCGCTAGAAGCAAAGAAAAAAGAACAAGCTCAGCATGAAGCAGAAGCGAAGAAAAAAGCTGAAGCTGCTAAAAAAGCTGAGGCTGAAAAAGCACGTGATCTGCTGGAAAATGGCGACAAACAATGGATGGTACAAGTGGCTTTGGCAGCCAATGAAGCCAATGCAGACGCCGTTGCATCCAAGTTGCGTGCCAAAGGTTACAAGGTTACCAAGAGTCCAACATCGAAAGGTGTTCGAATTATGGTTGGCCCATCGAAAAACCGAGATGCAGCAGATGCTGCACGTAAGAAAATCAACAATGATGCGAGCCTGAATATGAAATCGGCTTGGGTGATTGAATGGGTGCCACTCGATAAGCGTTAAATTGAGCTTAAGCCAAAATTAAAATGGATTCGACAGTTGCTGTTGAATCCATTTTACATTTTCAGGGCTGAATATTTTTTCAATATGAATCCAAACCGGATGAAAACCGTAACCACCGTGTTTCATTTCATTCAGTGCATCCTCAATTTTCCAGTTTTCAAAAATAATCCGGTACATGGCTACACTTGCACCGGTGCGGTCTGAACCGTGATAACAATGAATCAGAATCTTTTGATTTAAGGTTTTGGCTTGCTGAATCTGTTGCATGACCTGCAATAAATCCTCACGCGACATGGTCCAGGTATGAATGGGTACATGAACCAATTTAAAATCCGTGGAGGGCAGCACAGCCAGATTCTTATTTCGTGACCTTAAATTAATGACCACATCAATATCATGTGCTTTTAATTGTGGAACCAGTTCAGCCGTGGGCTGCTCACTACGAAATACATGCTCGCTAATTTGATAAGAATTATCTTTTTGGTTCAGCATGGTTCCCCAGTGTGGAGGACGCTGCTCCAAGGAAAGTGCGGGTGAGGTGATACATCCCACCAAACTTGAGCTACTCAGTAAAACGGCAACCACTATTTTTTTATTCATGCGTCTTTTATTCATGTGAGATAACGTTCCAATTCGACTGGATCATGCGCACAAATGATTTCAATGCTTTTTTCAGTTTGTGCCAGCTGTTGAATTTTATGTAAGTTGTCTACACGCATCTGATTATTTTCAGCAAAGACACGTTCCAGTTTATCTAAAGTTCGGAGTTTGTTTTTAGGGTTGAGCTGTCGGTGTGAATAGTAAGCATCACCACAGAAGAACAGCCAGCCATCCTTTTGTTTGATGGCAATCCCGCAATGTCCTTTGCTATGACCCAAGAGCGGAATCAATAAAATTTCATCCTGAAATAAGTTAAAGCCTTGCACTTGATGCAAATTAAACCAGGCTTCACCTTGTTCGGGTTCAATGAAATTCCAGTAACGATGTTGTTTAAATTGTTGGGTCTTATAACGTGCTCTATTTTTTAGGGAAAAGAAATTTTGCGTTGCATTATATTCACTGGACAGCACATGTACGGTGGCATGCGGAAAATCTGAAATACCACCAGCATGATCAAAATCCAAGTGTGAAACCAGAATATGCCTGACATCTTGCGAGCTAAAGCCCAAGCGCTGGATTTGGGCAATGGCAGTCAGTTCTAAGTTGTTTTCTATCCGGCCTAACCGCGAAACCAGATTGCCTAAGCGGGCTTTGCTATGCAGATAATCCTGTATGCCCAGGCCAGTATCAACCAGAACCAGTCCTTGATCGGTTTCGAGCAGCAGGCAATGACAAACCACTTTGGCATGTAAACCTTTTTGTCCAAACAGTGGACCGCAAACCGGACACATCGTGCCACAGTGCAAATGATGAATCTTATAAATCACAATATTTATTCTTAAGATGATTAGGCGTATTTATAAACCGTCGCTGATATAAACACCAACTTGATTTTGTAATTCAATTGATTAGCCCAATAAAAAAGCCCGTCCTAAGACAGGCCTTAGCAAGATCAGAATCTGGCTCGTCATTTTAGTCCTGACTTTTAGCATTGTTGTTCATATTGCGTTTGGAGCGAAAGTCACTGATTTATTTCCTGACAATTGAGATTCGACTTCTCGTCTTCTTGCGCAAAACTAAAAAGCGGTGCTTCATAAGTGAAACTACGCGCTTCGCTTGTCTTGCGAATACTTAAAGCAGTGCTTTGTACTGCGCACTTTGTTTGCCTTGCGCAAAACTAAAAAGCAGTGCTTTTAGTTTTGCTCAGGCTGTGGCGTCAAGCGTAAATAAGATTTAACTGCCGTATAGCCTTTAGGGAAACGTTGTTTGATTTCTTCTTCATCTTTAAGAGAAGGTACGATCACCACATCTTCACCTTGTTGCCAGTTGGCAGGGGTCGCTACTTTATGCTTATCCGTCAGTTGGAGTGAATCGACGACACGTAAAATTTCATTGAAGTTACGGCCCGTAGATGCAGGATAGGTAATAATTAGACGCACCTTTTTGTTTGGATCAATAATCACCAGAGAGCGCACAGTCAGGGTTTCACTGGCATTCGGGTGAATAAAGTCATACAGCGTAGACACTTTACGGTCTTGATCGGCAATGATTGGAAAATTTACTGCGGTGTTTTGCGTTTCGTTAATGTCGTTAATCCAGCCTTTATGTGATTCAACATCATCAACCGACAGGGCAATGGCTTTTACGCCACGCTTATCAAATTCATCTTTCAGCTTTGCGGTATAGCCAAGTTCAGTGGTACAGACTGGCGTGTAGTCGGCAGGGTGGGAAAATAAAATTCCCCAGCTGTCACCCAAAAAGTCATAGAAATTAATGGTGCCTTCACTTGAGTCCTGCTCAAAATCTGGTGCGGTATCGCCTAGACGTAATGCCATTTTTTATTGCCTCAAATTATTTGTTATAAACTTTGATGAGATCTAATATGGCGGATTTTTTTTTCCAAGGAAAATAGCGTTTTTGTATTTCTTTATGAGTAAATAGAATATACAAGCAGGGTCTGATTTGTAAAATCTGTATAAATGACGGATTTAATGACTATATTGGCTGTTTAAAATTTGTTACATTGTTTTTCCTTAGCTGTCATGTGCTAGAACAAATGATCAGAATTTTTTTATGGGTTTTGTGCAAAACCCTTGTACTTCAAATTTCTAGCACCATAATAACGACTGAGAAAAAATTTATTCATTCGACAAGCAAGATTTAGAGAGTCTATTCATGTTGGCAAGTCTGATCGGAGGCATCTTCGGTACCAAAAATGAGCGCGAACTCAAACGCATGCGTAAAATCGTAGATAAGATTAATGCGCTCGAGCCGACGATATCTGTACTAAGCGATGCAGACTTATCTGCAAAAACTGAAGAATTCAAACAACGATATAACAAGGGCGATGGCCTGGATAAATTATTGCCTGAAGCATTTGCGGTTTGTCGTGAAGCGGCAAAACGAATCATGGGGATGCGTCATTACGATGTACAGCTGATTGGTGGTATTACTCTTCACGAAGGTAAAATTGCAGAAATGCGTACTGGTGAAGGTAAAACCCTGATGGGTACCTTGGCATGTTATTTAAATGCGATTAGTGGTCAAGGTGTGCATGTCATCACCGTGAATGATTACTTGGCACAACGTGACGCCGAGCTGAACCGTCCATTGTTCGAATTCTTGGGTTTAAGCATTGGTATTATTTATTCAATGCAAAATCCGAGCGAAAAAGCCGAAGCCTATCGTGCAGATATTACTTACGGTACCAACAATGAATTTGGTTTTGACTATCTTCGTGACAACATGGTGTTCTCGCTGGCTGAGAAAAAACAGCGTGGCTTAAGTTATGCCATTATCGATGAAGTCGATTCGATCCTGATTGATGAAGCACGTACACCCTTGATCATTTCTGGTCAAAGTGATGACTCTTCACAACTCTATGCTGCAATCAATAGCATTCCACCAAAATTGACCCCGCAAAAAGAAGAAAAAGTACCAGATGGTGGTCACTTCTGGATTGATGAAAAACAACGTTCTGTTGAAATGACAGAAGTCGGTTATGAAACCGTTGAACAAGAATTGATTGAAATGGGCTTGCTGGCTGAAGGCGAGAGCTTGTATTCGTCGGCTAACTTGAACTTGGTTCATCATGTTTCTGCTGCTATTCGTGCGCATTATCTTTATCAACGTAATGTTCAGTACATCATCAATGATGGTGAAGTGATCATTGTTGATGAAAATACCGGTCGTACCATGCCGGGCCGTCGCTGGTCAGAAGGCTTGCACCAAGCCGTTGAAGCAAAAGAAGGTCTGGAAATCCAACCTGAAAACCAAACCTTGGCAACCACGACTTTCCAGAACTATTTCCGTTTATACAAAAAGCTTTCAGGTATGACCGGTACTGCTGATACTGAAGCTGCGGAAATGAAAGAAATTTACGGTCTGGATGTGGTGCTGATTCCAACCCACCGCCCAATGATTCGTAATGACCAAAACGATTTAATTTATTTAAATCGTAATGGTAAATACAACGCGATTATTCAGGAAATCCAAAATATTCACGAAGCAGGTGTTGCACCGATCCTGATTGGTACCGCCACCATCGAAGCTTCGGAAATTCTTTCTGATAAACTGAAAGAAGCCGGTATTGCCCACGAAGTGTTGAATGCAAAACAACATGAGCGCGAAGCTGACATTATTGCGCAAGCGGGTTCGCCAAATGCGGTGACCATTGCCACCAATATGGCAGGTCGTGGTACCGATATTTTGCTCGGTGGTAACTGGAAAGCCAAACTTGCCAAAATTGAAAACCATACTGCTGAAGATGAAGCACGCTTAAAAGCTGAATGGGAACAAAACCATGAAATGGTATTAAGTTCTGGTGGTTTGCACATCATTGGTTCAGAACGTCACGAATCTCGTCGTATCGACAACCAGTTACGTGGTCGTGCCGGACGTCAAGGTGACCCGGGTGTTTCACGTTTCTACTTGTCGCTTGAAGATGACTTGATGCGCATCTTCGCGGGTGATCGTGTTGTCGGCATGATGCGTGCGATGGGCTTGCAAGAAGATGAAGCCATTGAACACAAAATGGTGTCACGCTCGATCGAAAATGCACAACGTAAAGTAGAAGCACGTAACTTCGACATTCGTAAGAACTTGTTGAAATACGATGACGTGAATAACGAACAACGTAAGATTATTTATTCACAGCGTGATGAAGTGCTTGCTGAAAGTACCTTGCAAGAATATATCGAAGAAATGCATCACGAAGTGATCAAAGGTGTAATTGCTAATTATATTCCACCTGAATCAATTCATGATCAATGGGATATTGACGGTTTAGAACGTGCATTGCGTGATGATCTGGGCATTGATTTGCCGGTGAATCAATGGTTGGAACAAGACCGTCGTTTAGATGAAGAAGCCTTGGTTGAACGTATTTCTGATGAAATCGTGAACCGCTATCGTGATCGTCGTCAACAAATGGGTGATGAATCTGCAGCCATGCTGGAACGTCATTTCATGTTAAGCGCTTTGGATCGTCACTGGAAAGAACATTTGGCGGCGATGGATTACTTGCGTCAAGGCATCCATTTACGTGGCTATGCACAAAAAAATCCAGAGCAAGAGTATAAGAAAGAAGCATTTAACTTATTTGTAAATATGCTTGCGGTGATCAAGTCGGATGTGATCACCGACCTTTCACGTGTACATGTGCCTACAGCTGAAGAATTGGCTGAAATGGAAGCACAAAAACAGGCTCAAGCTGAAGCGATGCAGTTAAATCTTTCTCATGCGGAAGTGGATGGCTTAATCGGTGATACGGCAGAAGATCTGGATGCACAATATACGCCAGTCGATGAGCAGAACATTATTCCACCTGCAAGTCGCAATGCACCATGCCCGTGTGGTTCAGGTCTAAAATACAAACAATGTCACGGTAAAATTTAATTTTACCCAGACTGCGAAGCCACTTTAAATATTCCTCTTGTTTGTTGAGAGGGACTATCTAAAGTGGCTTTTTTAATTCTTTCTAAATAGGGTCTGTTGACATTTCAAGTATAGAATTTACCCGATAAAGGTAGCCAAATAAATACACAAGCTAATGCAACTGCACCCTCATAGCTACACTTTAGCTTAT
>NZ_JBRATK010000008.1:0-134268 GCF_052712855.1 Acinetobacter sp. F16 | reverse complement strand
ACCTGATCCCTTCCTCTTTGCGCTGATGGTAGTGTGGGGTTACCCATGTGAGAGTAAGTCATCGCCAGCTCATTATTCCTAAAAATCCCCCTTAGCATACGCTGAGGGGGATTTTTTTATGCATGAAACATATAAAAAAGGAAATAATTAGAAAATTAAAGTAAATCCTTAAATTTGATTAAATCATTTTTCGAGTCAAAGATTAAATTTTAAGCCAATCAAATAAGCTTATGGTTTTAAGGTTAAATGTTATACTCATCCACTTAATTTTTATCCATCTTCTTCTCATGCTGCGCATTTTTCTTCGTGCTATTTTCTCTCTACGGTTGTTATTGCTGAGTAGCTTGGTCGATGCCTCTATTCCATTAAATTTTGACCGAGATCATAATGCATGACTTGATGGCGTATGGAATTATTATCCTAATCAATTATATCTGGCTCTGAAAATCAGGATGGTTATCCATACAAAATTAGTAAAAACGTTCAATTACCCGCATCATTTATTAGTATTTCAGGGCATAAAGATGGCGTAGCAACGTTTCAACAGCGTTTTCATCTACCTGAATCTGGGGTAGGGCAACAAATCTATTTATATATTCCCTACCAGTATGGCGCCTATCAGTTATTTGTGGATGATCGCTTACTTACCAAAGTGGGGCAAGTTGGTGCAGAGGGGATCATCAAACTGAAATGGCACCTAAACTGGTATCATTTTTCCCGAATAAGACCGACGTAGTCATTACCATTCAGGCCTCAAGTTTTCAGCATATTTGCGGTGGTCTGGAAAACAGTATTTATATCGGTTTTAATAAACTAATTTTGCACAAATTTTATGGTCAAGTAATTCCACTCAGTATTGTAAGTGGTGTATTGCTGATGATTGGCTGTTTTATGGTGCTGTTTGCGCTGTACCGTATTGCGCAGAAGCAGCCTAGTCATGTTTGGCTGTTTTTGGGAATCTTTATTTTATGTTTAAGTCTGCGTAGTTTCTTTGCTGTTCCCTTTATTTATACCTTATTCACCAATATTCCTTGGCTTTGGGGAACGCGACTTGAATATCTACTGACTGAATTGGTCTGTCTGTTCTTTCTACTTTATGTGTTCTTACTGCCTCATCAGCTGATTCACCGCTTTTTATTACTGATTACTTGTGCAGTGATCATTGTCAATGTTGTGGTGACTTTGACCCAACAGCCTTTGGTCTTTCAAAACTTCTTTTTTCAAAGTTTTGCAATTTCATTTCTGATTTTTGCCAATCTTTTATATGGGGTTTACCGGATTTATCGTGATCAAATTCCCTATTCAAAAGCCAATGCTTTTGCCATTGTTTTAGTGTGTCTTACATTTATACATGACTATTTATTGGGGCTTAAGCTGATCGATTCGGTGGAAATCGCCTTTTATAGTTCATGTGTGTATTTTATGGTGGTGACTTTACAGCTCAGCCGTGATTATGCTGTGCAGAGCTATAAAACTGAATTACTGAATAAGAAATTGTTACAGTGGAACAAGATGCTGGATCAGAAAGTACAAGAGCGGACTCAAGCCGTAACGCAGCTCAATGAGCAATTGGCACTGCAAGTTCGAATTGATGCTTTAACAGGTGCATATAACCGTTATGCACTAAATATAGAGATACAACAGCGCTTTGAGCAAGCGATCGAAGCAGAGTCGTCGCTGGTGTTCTATATGATTGATGTCGATTATTTTAAAAAATATAACGATTATTATGGTCATCTTAAAGGCGATGATATTTTAAAGACTTTGGTCAAGACCATAGATTCAATTTTGCCAGCGTCGGGTTTTTTAGCACAGTATGGTGGGGGAAGAATTTGCAATTTTGTTATCTGATTTGAGTATAAAACAGGCTCAAGAATTTGCAGTAAAATTGTGTCGAGTGATCCGTGGTCTAGAACTCGAACATGCCAACCGGGAAGATGGAAAACCTTATATTACCATTAGCGTTGGGGCTGCCATTATGAATCCTGCACATAGCTATAGCAGTGTAGATTGCTTGATGAAAACAGCAGACCAACAACTCTACCAAGCAAAAATCCAACGGGATCAGGCCTGTATTCAATAAGTCAGAAGAAACTTGATTGAGTTTCAACAACTCATAACTCATCAAGTGAAATGTCATATCCTTTTACGATTACTTAGGTTTTTATATGCAGTAATTTGTCTTGAAATGCTAAATTGATTGTAGTGTTGATTGAAGAAGAATAAATATGAGTCAAATTCACATCGCTGCCATTTTAAGTTTAACTTTTTATAGTTTAACTGCATGTCATGCCCAAAATGACACTCGACAACAGGTACAGGAACAGCCAAAACAGCAGTCTTCCTCAAAAATACAGCAAGGTTATCAACTTAAGACAATCGCACAATTTAATGAACCTTGGGCCATTGCATCTTTAAAGGATGGTCGCTTACTGATTACTGAACGAAAAGGCAAATTACAATTATTTGATCCCCAAACCAGACAAAAAGTCGAAGTCAAAGGTATTCCTAAAGTGGCTTATGGTGGACAAGGTGGCTTGGGCGATATTGCATTACATCCGCAATTTGCACAGAACCGCCAAGTTTATATTAGCTATGCAGTAGTAGGACAGGGTGGTTATGGGGCTGTAGTTGCACGCGGGGAATTGGATTTATCTAATGCTAAAGACCCACAACTTAAAAATTTAAAAACCATTTGGCAACAAGTGCCTAAAGTACAAGGTCAGGGCCATTATGGACATCGGCTGTTATTTGGCTCGGATGGCAAGCTCTGGATCAGTTCAGGTGAACGTCAGAAGTTTGATCCTGCACAGGATATGCAATCGAATTTAGGCAAAATCCTGCGTTTAAATGATGATGGTACACCTGCTTCAGGTAATCCGTTTATGACCCAAGGCCAGATTGCCAAACAGGTCTGGAGTTTGGGGCATCGTAATCCTTTAGGTATTGCATTTGATCACAAAGCTCAGCTGTGGGTAGCTGAAATGGGACCTAAAGGTGGCGATGAACTGAATTTGGTTGTGAAGGGCGAAAATTATGGTTATCCCTTTGTTTCCAATGGTGATCATTACGATGGTAAAGACATTCCTGACCATAATACCCGACCTGAATTTAAGGCGCCTGAGATCAGCTGGACTCCTGTCATCTCGCCATCCAGCCTGATATTTTATAAAAGCAATCAATTTCCTGCATGGAAAAATAAGGCCCTGATCGGTGGCTTGTCATCCAAAGCCATTATTGTGGTTGATACCGAAATGAAACTGGTGAAGGAAGTGCAGCGCTTAAATATGAAACAACGTATTCGTGGCTTGCTGGAAGCCGAAGACGGTGCAATTTGGGTACTTGAAGATGGTAAAAATGCCGGGTTACTCAAAATGACTGCAAAATAATGTCATCCTTTAATTTAAAAGCCTGCATTAAAATAAATGTTAGGCTTTTAAGGGTATCTGTATAAGTCATCTGCTGATATTACGCGGCATAATGGTCATCAGCATTAAATACATTGGCCTGGATTTGAATGAGTTTACGGTTGCCTTGCTCGCCATTCATGCGCCAATGGGCAATTTTAATATTATCGACTATGGCAATATCACCTTTCTGCCATTGCAATAACAGGGCGTCACGATACATCGCATCAAAAAAGTCTTGTTTCTCTTGATCCATCCATTCAACTTTATCACCCTGCTGATTGAAAATTTCCCAGGTCAGCTGCATACCGTCAGCAGTCGAATCAATCTGGATCTCACCACGATTTTCAAAGCAGTTTTGCGCAGCCTGATAAGCAAATGGGTTGGTATTGTTGGCAAAGGCCCAAGGTTGTAGTGCAAGCTTTTTGGTAATAGGATGCTTAATCACCAGAGGTGCGGGTTGTAAGGTCAGTTTGGCTTTCTTGTCAGGCAGTATACTTACGCTAAAAGGACTCTTTTTCAGCAAGATCCGATCCATAAAATTAATTTTACGCGATGAAACATAAGAAAAATGGTTCCATGTGCCTTGGTATTTTTGCTTTACCGATTCAGGAAAATTTTCCCAAATTTTCTCAAGATTGTTAAAGCCAGTTTCAGCCAGATAAGTTGAGGGTTCCTGACAATATAAAGCGATATAGCGCGAGCGTTCAGAACGGACGCCACCTTCCACGTGCGGCCCTTGTACAGCGTTTTCTACTGGCCCCAACTGAACAGTATTACGGTCAATATAGCGTCGATAATCGCCTGCACCTAAAATACTTTCACTGTATTTACGCATCCATGATGCAACCCAACCCGGCATATTGGGGTTGAAGGAATTCCACGGCTGTAACTTGAATTTTTGTTCAATAAGTTGATGAAATTCTTCCGTTTGCTGGATATTAAATCCCCGAAAAATCAGGATGCCATGCTGATGGATTTGTTGCATCAGCTGTTCAAGATTATCCTCGATATAGTGTGCTAGATCCTGACATGCATTGTTGTCGGGGTGAGCCATGAATACTTTGGCGTAATCATTCAGAAAATGATGTTCTAATTGCATAGTTTTTCTCTCAAGTATTTTTATTGTTTTACTTATGATGCCCAGAATAATCTTTCGCTCTATTCTAATTGCTCATAAAAATGTTATGGATGACTGTTGTGCTGAATGAGATTATAAAGTTTGGTATTTCAGCATGATGTAAATTTTGGTGGTTTAATTGAGCTTTTCGACAAGTGGCAGGTTCAGTTTAAACCGTGATATTAAATGATTATAAGAATAAAATGATTTTGAAAAAAAAGCCCCGACATCCTGTCGAGGCTTTTTTATATTCATTCTAAAGGTATAACTCCTGTCGTACCTGTCAGCATCCTGCTGTTATCATCACTTATCATTTTAGTTTTAAATTCTGCAGACTTCCTGTCTTGCTATAAGTTAAATATAGCGTGAAAAGTAATGTGTGAAAAGTGGAGATATTCGGCAACTGTTGTAAGCTAAAACGTACAAGATGATTCTATTATCAGGCACTGACGTATTGAATCAGTTTATCCAGCACCGATTTTAGAGTTTTGTTATCAAATTCATTGGGTTCAAATTCTTCAGTTTTATTGCGTGAAAAGATGTCACGAATTTCAATTACCGCATTACTGTCAACCAAGCCGAGTTGGGTTCCGACCTGACGGATTTGATCAATCGAACGTGAACCGTTGGTTGCACCATAGCCGATATAAGCCGCAGGTTTGTCTTGCCACTCTTTGCCTAGGTAATCCAGGGCATTTTTGAGTGCAGGGCTGTAGCCATGGTTATATTCAGGGCTAATAAAAATCATGGCATCACCTGAAGCAATTTTGTCTGCCCATTCCTGTTGTTTCGGCTGATCATAAATACCGGTAATCGGTGGATGTGCCCCTGAAAAAATAGGCAGGTTCCATTCTTTTAAATCGACCAGTTCAGCCTGAACGGTACTGTAATTTGCTCTTTCGATACTGCGTTGTACCCAGC
Source organism: Acinetobacter sp. F16 (assembly GCF_052712855.1). Classification (NCBI taxonomy): domain Bacteria; kingdom Pseudomonadati; phylum Pseudomonadota; class Gammaproteobacteria; order Moraxellales; family Moraxellaceae; genus Acinetobacter; species Acinetobacter sp. F16. Next base: position 128,820 of record NZ_JBRATK010000008.1, on the reverse strand, counting down.
GCGCAACTTTAATCGCAATACGACCTTCACGAACACTACCGACAATAATTTGAATTTTCATATTGAGCCTGTGTTTTTTATAAAGTTAGGATCTAAATTAATATGAATATGGGGGGCTGAATATTAGGGATTTGTATCTCCAGAAGCTAAAAAAGCTCCTGAAGGAGCTTTTAAAAATCATCCGTTAGATGATCTTTTACATCAGTTTAATACCTTGCTGACCGGCAGGGGTCACTTTAAAGATTTCTACTTCAAAAGTAATGTCTTTGCCTGCAAGCGGGTGATTGAAATCAATTTCGGTAATATCTTCACCGACCGATTTCACGACACCAAACAGGCTTTGTTTAGCTTTATCTTCAAATTCAATCATATGGCCGACAATCGGTGTCTGCTCGAATTTAACCGTATCAAATTTTTGTACGTTTTCAGGATTCCAGGGACCGAAAGCATCTTCAGGAGGAAGACTCACGGTACGACGGTCACCGGCACGTAGACCAAACAGGGCTTTTTCAAAACCGGGCAATAAGCTGCCATCGCCCATCACCAGGCTGACCGGTTCTTCACGGCTACGGGTGTTATCAATTTCCACACCATTTTCAATGGCCACCGAAAAATGAAGTTCTACTTTCGAACCTTCATTAATACGGGTTTCTTCATTTGGATTAATAATTTCAGTCATTGTGTTGCGCTTCCGCACGTTGAATACGTTGCTTTTCTAGGAAAAAAGTATCGATCAGCAGCAAAATAGTGCCCACGGTAATGGCACTATCTGCAATATTAAAAGCAGGGAAGTGGCTGTTATTGTAGTAAACGTGAATGAAATCGACCACATAACCTAAAGAGACGCGGTCAATTAAGTTACCGATCGCACCACCCAAAATCAGGGCAATCGCCATTGGTAAAATCACCATTTTTTTCGGCATACGCATCAGCCAAAACACAAAAATTACAGACACTAAACCTGCCAGTGAAGTAAAGAAATAACGTTGCCATCCACCGGCATCAGACAAGAAACTAAAGGCTGCGCCATAGTTATGTAGCAATGTCCAATTTAAAAAGGGCAGTACCGGCACAGGATCTGCATAATTCAGCTGTGTCGTTGCAATCCATTTGGTCCATTGGTCGAGAATAATCGCGACAATGGATAAACCCACCCACAGCAGATTGTGTGGGTAGAATTGGAATAAGCCCTTTTTAGTTTGCGGATTAGGCATATTTTCTCTCTTCGCCTTGACCTGTAGGAAGGTTAATAATACAACGAGAACAAAGGCCTGGGTGTTCGTGATGTGTATTCACATCCGGAAGAACATGCCAGCAACGGGCACATTTTTCGCCCATCGCAGCCGATACTTTCACGCGTAAGCCTTCAAGATCTGTTGCTTCGCCTTGTGTTTCATCAAATGCATTGACAATCACAGTTGATGTGATCAGAACAAAACGAAGTTCATCACTTAACTGGTCAAGCACCGCTTTCAATTCAACATTGGCCCAAAGTTCAACTTTGGCAGACAGGTTAGAACCGATCAGTTTGGCATTACGTGCGGCTTCAATTTGCTTGTTCACCGCAGATTTAACCGCAATCAGGGTCTGCCAGTCAGCTTCTGAAACCAGGTTGGCTTTCGATGCAACAGGAATGTCATACCATTCAGCAGTGAATACGTATTTCTCAGTTTGACCCGGAATTAAAGGCCAAGCTTCTTGAGCGGTAAAGGTCAAGATTGGTGCCATCCAGCGAACAAAAGCTTGAACCAAATGATACAACGCAGTTTGTGCAGAATGACGCGCTTGAGAATCCGCTTTGGTGGTGTACTGACGGTCTTTGATGATGTCGAGGTAGAAACCACCCAGGTCATTAATACAGAAGTTGGTCAACGAACTTGCCACAATATGGAAGTTCATATCTTCATAGGCTTGCTGAATGGTTTTTTGTACGTCTGCTGCACGTTGCAGGATGTACTGATCAAGCGCGATCAACTGATCGACTGGCAATGCATCAGTCGCCGGCTGGAAACCGTTCAGGTTCGCCAACAAGAAACGCAAGGTGTTACGGATACGACGGTAACCATCAGAGGCACGGCTAAAGATTTCTTTACCCGCCGTCATTTCATAACGGTAGTCAGATGACGCAATCCAGAAACGTAAACCGTCTGCACCCATATCTTTAATGATGTCTTGCGGTGTGATCACGTTACCGATGGATTTCGACATCTTACGGCCTTTTTCATCGACCACGAAACCGTGAGTCAACAAGCCTTTATAAGGTGCGCGCTTGTTAATCGCAATAGAGGTTAACAATGAAGACTGGAACCAGCCACGGTGTTGATCTGAACCTTCAAGGTAAAGATCAGCAGGATCAGTCAATTCTTCACGTTCACGCAGTACCGCATAATGGGTTGTACCCGAGTCAAACCAGACGTCTAGCGTGTCACGAACCGCATTGTAGTGTTCGGCATCGGCACCGATGAAATCTTTCGCTTCACGGTTGTACCAGCCATCAATGCCTTCCTGTTCGATCAGTTTGGCAACTTCTTCAATTAGTTCAGGAGTACGTGGATGCAATTCATTGGTGTCTTTATGCACGAAGAACGGGATTGGCACACCCCAAGTACGTTGACGCGAGATACACCAGTCCGGACGACCTTCAATCATCGATTCGATTCGGTTTTTACCCCAATCCGGGACAAAACTGATGTCGTTTTCAATCGCGTTTAAAGCACCCTGACGTAAACCTTTTTCATCCATGCTGATGAACCACTGCGGGGTTGCACGGAAAATGATCGGAGTTTTATGACGCCAGCAATGTGGATAGCTATGCTTGATCACCACATGTGCCCAAAGCTTATTGGCTTCACTTAATGCCGCAATAATTTTTGGATTGGCTTTATAGATGTGTTCGCCTGCAAAAATAGGTGCAGTCGGTAAATACACACCATTACCACCCACAGGATTATCGACTTTTAAGTTGTACAGCAAGCCAACTTTATAATCGTCTACACCATGGCCGGGCGCTGTATGTACCGCACCTGTACCGCTGGTTGCAATGACGTGTTCGCCTAAAATAACTGGAACCTGACGTTCAGTAATTAAAGGATGCTGTAGAACCAAATTCTCAAGTTTTGCACCGGCAAAATCGGCAATCACTTCAACAGTGTTAAAGCCATAACGTTCAGTTGCAGATTCCACCAAATCTTTGGCCAAGATAAAGTTTTGCGCTGCTTTATCATCACCACGTGCTGTAACCAATTGATATTCAATATCCGCATGCAAGGCAACTGCCTGGTTTGCAGGAATGGTCCAAGGTGTTGTTGTCCAGATGACGATATCGGTTGAGTCTTTAACTTCAACACCCAAACGCGCCGATAAATCTGCTAAATCAACAACGGTGAAACCCACGTCGATTGCATCTGATTTTTTATCTTCGTATTCAACTTCAGCTTCTGCCAATGCAGAACCGCAGTCCAAACACCAGTTGACTGGTTTAAGACCCGGCTGGATATGACCCTGTTTCTGGATTTCACCCAATGAACGCACGATATTTGCTTCTTGAGCAAAATTCATGGTCAGGTAAGGATTGTCCCAGTCACCAAACACACCCATACGCACAAAGTCTTTTTTCTGTAATTCAACTTGGGTGTAGGCATATTCACGGCAATGTTTACGGAAGGTTGCAGCATCTACTTTAACGCCGACTTTACCGACTTTTTCTTCAACTTTCAGTTCAATCGGCAAACCGTGACAGTCCCAACCCGGAACATAAGGTGCATCAAAGCCATCCATAATGCGGCTTTTGATGATGATGTCTTTAAGTACTTTATTTACCGCATGACCTAAATGGATTTGACCATTTGCGTATGGAGGGCCATCGTGAAGCACATATTTTTTCTTGCCAATACGCGATGCACGAATCTGCTGATAAATGTTGTCGGCATACCACTCTTCTAACCATTTTGCTTCACGTACTGCGAGATTTGCTTTCATCGCAAATTCAGTACCTGGGAGGTTTAGCGTGGCTTTATAATCCACTGCATTTTCAGGAGTTTGCTTATCGCTCATGCAAGTTGTCTTCCAATTTAATCAGTCTTAGGCTGACGCGTTTTACAATAAAAAATGTGGGATTTAAAAGGGAAAATTGGGGGTGTCTTGTCGAAATTCAAGCAGTTTCTCAACATCGTCATCAATTCCCGCTTTCAATGCTTCAAGCGAAGGGTAGTCCTTTTCACCATGTAGATAGTTCAAGAACGTCACCCGCATTAACAGGCCATACAGATTAGCAGAAACATCAGGAAAATGTACTTCTAATCGCCATTCAGGATGTTCCTGTTTGATGGCTGGTCGTGTACCAACATGTCCTGCACCAAACAGGGCAGTCGGCTCATAGCCTGCAATCCCCGGTTTTTCAGGATTGTCGGCTTTCACTTTATCTTTTAAAGATCCGGTTTCACATACCACTTCAACGCCGTAAATCCCGTTTAAACAGGGTTTATGACGGTTGAGACGGACGTTAATGGTCGGGAAATCAATGGTACGTCCAATCTGGTCGCCATATTGTACCCGGCCGGTAATGCTATAGGGACGACCCAGCAATTTAGCCGCCAAGGCTAAATCGCCGGCTTGCAAGGTATGACGAATCCGGGTCGAGCTGACGCGGTGTCCATCCAAGGCAATGGTATTTAAATTGGTGACCTGAAAACCGTAGCCGCGCAAAAATTCACTATTGCCTTGACGGTTTTTGCCGAAATGGAAATCGTCACCCAGCACCAGATGTTCTGCATTGAGTTTTTGTTTGAGAATATCGGCAAAGCTTTCAGCATTTAAGCTACGGAAATGGTTATCAAATTTTGCAATTGCAATATAGTCGACACCCAGTTCGGTTAGGTATTCGACTTTTTCCCGCAATGAGCTAATTCTAGGCGGTGCTTCATAACCTTTAAAAAATTCCAAAGGTTGTGGCTCAAATATCATCACCAAGGTTTTTAAATTTTGTGCTGCGGCAAGTTGTTTTAATTGTGCAATCATGGCCTGATGACCCAAATGTACACCGTCAAAATTACCAATCGTAGCGGCAGTTTTTGGCAGTTGAAAATTTGGCGCTAAAGCATTCAGGCGGAGCAGCTTCATGGGCGAATCAATAAGTGAAAAATTATCAGGGCTATATATTGCCATAATCTTGAGCGTTCGTCTTGTTGTTGTGTTTTCATACAAAAAAATATTGAACTCTCTAGTAAAAAATAGCATTGAAATGGTTAAGGATTAGATCAGGAAACTAAAGCTTAAATGAATCCAGATGCATCAGATTTTTGAATAGCAAGCTGATCACAATATTAAATTTGCACTCATCCTTTAATTCTTTTCTAATGGGCACAATTTTAAATTTGCAAGTAAACAAGGTTCCACTATGTCGGATTTGGCTTTAATCATGGCACTTCCCAATGAATCGAAAGGCCTGTTTGAACAAGCCGGGATTCAAGTGCATTACAGTGGTATTGGTAAAGTGAATGCTGCATTTAAAGCCTTTGAAGTGATTCAAAAAACTGGCTGTAAAACCTTACTCAACTTGGGTTCGGCTGGAAGTTCCCAATTTGATGCGCACGCCTTGGTTGAAGTGACGACATTTGTGCAACGCGATATGGATGTATCGCCACTCGGTTTTGCAGTCGGCGTTACCCCTATGGATGATGACCATCCTGCAGAAATTCATTTAGAAGCTTATTTCCCCCACCTGGAAAAAGGCATATGTGGAACGGGTGATAGCTTTGAAACAGGTATACCGAAAGTGCCCTGTGATTTGGTGGATATGGAAGGCTACGCGATTGCCAAGGTGTGCAAGAAGCTAGGTGTGCGATTAATTTCAGTGAAATATATTACTGATGGCGCGAATGACACCGCACATTTGGATTGGGAAGAAAATTTATTATTGGGTGCGCAAAAGTTATTAAAATTATATCAAACGGTCAAATAAGGTGGATAGGCTTGGGAATTCGGCGACCATAGTGCTCTATGGTCGTATGCCAAAATTATCGTAGCAGATAATTTAACAATTATGAGCGGGGAATCACGCCGTATAACATCATATGCACAGTATGTTGGATGATGCGCTGCTGCATACTGCGGTTACGCAAGGTCTTGCCGGTCACCATTTCCATCTGGGTGGCAAAATCTGCATAATTTTGGGTAATGGCCCAAATATTCAGAATTAAAAGTTCCGGATCAATGTCCTTGGAAATTTTACCTTGATCTTGCCACATGCTAATGACTTTGGCTTTACGCTTCACCAATTTCTTTAACGGACCTTTTAAAATTGGCAAGATATGCGGTGCACCTTGAATCACTTCCAAAGCAAACAGTCGGGATGCTTTCGGCTGGGTACGAGAAACCTCGATTTTTTGCAATAAATAATTGGTGATCGCTTCTTCAGGCTCAAGTTCTGTTTCTAGCATTTGCAGTGGGGCAAGCCACTTCTGTAATACCGTGGTGAGTACTTCAACGTACAAGGCTTCCTTATTTTCATAATAATAGAAAATATTGGATTTGTGCATTTCAGCAATTTGAGCAATCTCGTCTAAGCTTGCCCCATTAAAACCATAAAGGGAAAATACATCCAAGGCTGCGTTTAGCAGTTGATGTCGTTTTTGTGTACTCTTTTTTTGTTCCATTGGCCATTAAAAAACAATTAAAAGTGGAACCTTAAATTGTACGGCAAATCATCAGATTTGTGCACAGGCAAAAGTTTTAATTTTATGAATATTGACGATTTATTTTTTAGATCAGCTATTAAATTGCCAAGTTTTCGACCAATGTAAAAAGATGCTTTAAAACAGGGCAGAAAATAGCGCATTAAAGATCGTTAAATAATTCAATTAGATTGATTTTTTTTATTTTTTTGAACGTTGCATTTAATGCTCAAGTATTAAATGAATGATTAAATTAATTAAAGAATAAGATGCGCTTTATATCGCATCATTATGAGATGAGCCCAAACTGAAGGTCAGGATGTGCCCATTTCAGATCAAAAATATCATGTGGCCAATACAGCATTGAGAACCTGTTGCTCCAACTCGCTAAAAGCGTAATCTTTTTTACGCGGTCGCGGTAAATCCACTTTAAATTGTTTAGCAATATGACCTTTATCCAGCAAAATAATTCGGTCGGCCAGTTGCACTGCTTCACTGACATCATGGGTTACCAAAATGGCGGTAAAGCCTTGCTCATGCCAGAGTTTTTCAATCAGGCTCTGCATGTCCAAGCGGGTTAAAGCATCCAGTGCACCGAGTGGCTCATCCAGCAGCAAGATGCGAGGCTTATGTGACAATGCACGTGCAAGCGCGGTACGCTGACGCTGACCGCCTGAAAGTTGTGAAGGCCACAATCCGGCTTTCTCTTTCAGTCCGACTTTTTCTAGCAGGGCAGAGGCATTGCCTTGATGTTCTTTGGCCAAACCCAGCTGTACATTTTGTTCAATGCTACGCCACGGTAAAAGTCGCGGGTCCTGGAACATGACACGGATGTCATCACTGCTAATGCCTTCGCGGATATGTCGTGCCGACTTAAACTTGATTTCACCATAGCTGGGTTGTTCCAAATCGGCAATCAGACGAAGCAGGGTACTTTTACCACATCCGCTACGCCCAACAATCGCAAGAAATTCACCCGGTTGAATGTGCAGGTCTAAATCTTCTAGAACCGTTACCTCACCATAGAATTTATGCAGTTGCTCAATCAGAATTTCTGCACCGACTACCGCTGTTGGATTGATATCTGTAGTTGCAGGCTGTTTGGGTGCAGCTGGATCTTCAGCGACATGTCGCCCTATACTTAAATCAGTCATAATGTATTCCTTATTTTTGATATCCAGCATGCCAGCGCAGTAAGTATCTTTCTAAGCCTACTGCCAATACATCGGCCAGTTTTCCAAGCAGGGCGTAAAGCAAAATACCCACTAACACTACATCGGTTTGTAAGAATTCACGCGCATTCATGGTCATATAGCCAATGCCGGATTGTGCGGAAATGGTTTCTGCCACAATGAGCAATACCCAAACCAGACCCAATGCAAAGCGTAAACCGACAAGAATGGACGGCATTGCACCTGGTAAAATAATTTCTTTGTATAACTGCCAGCGGGTCAAACCATAGCTTTTACCCATCTCGATCAGTTGTGGGTCAACCGAGCGAATCCCATGATAGGTATTGATATAAATCGGGAAGAATACACCGACAGCGACTAAAAACAGCTTGGCTGATTCATCAATCCCGAACCAGAGAATGACTAAAGGAATTAAAGCCAAGGCTGGAATGTTGCGGATCATTTGCAAGGTGGTATCGAGCAGGGTCGATGCCAGTTTAGAAGAGCCATTCAGCAAGCCCAGTAACAGGCCCAAGCCACCACCCACCAATAAGCCGAGCAGGGCACGTCCGGCACTGACTTTCACGTGTTGCCAAAGCTCACCCGTGATCGACAGATGCCAGAATGCGCTTACCACTGCACTCGGTGCAGGCAGAATACGGCTTTCTAGCAGACCGGTACTGGATGCAATTTGCCAAATCGCGATCAGTGCGACCGGGAACAACCAGGGCAGCAAATGCTGCCCAAATTGTGTTCCACGTGAAACCTTGTTTTTAGCCAAGGTTTCGGCAGAAATGGTTTTACTCATTAAGCCGGCTCCTTAGCTTTTACTTGTTGTTTCGCCTCATCTGGCACGTAGTTATTTGCCACGATTTCACCAAAAGGACCGGTCAGATTGGGTTGCGCCAGTTTTTGACGGGTTTCTAATGGAAGCAGTGGGAACACCAGTTCAGCAAAACGAATGGATTCTTCAAGGTGCGGATAGCCCGAGAAAATAAAGGTATCAATACCCAAATCTGCATATTCCTGAATGCGGTCTGCAACTGTTTGCGGATCACCTACAAGCGCTGTACCGGCACCGCCACGAACTAAGCCAACACCTGCCCAAAGGTTCGGAGACACTTCAAGTTTGCTGCGATCGCCATTATGCAGTTCAGCCATGCGGCGTTGACCCACCGAATCCATTTGCTTGAATTTCTTTTGCGCTGCTTGAATGGTGGAATCATCAACATATTGAATCAGTTCTTCAGCAGCAGCCCATGCCTGTTCATTGGTTTCACGCACAATCACATGCAAGCGAATACCGTAATTTAAAGTACGACCACGTGCAGCAGCTTTAGCACGCATGGTTTCAACTTTTTCTTTTACCGCTGCGGGTGGTTCACCCCAAGTTAAGTAAGTGTCCACCTGTTCTGCAGCAAGCTCGATTGCAGCATCAGAAGAACCGCCAAACCAAAGGGGTGGATATGGTTTTTGCACCGGTGGATAAAGCAGTTTTGCATCATCCACTTGTAAGCGGTCGCCGTGGAAAGTAAATGATTCGCCAGTATGTGAGCGGATTAAAATTTCACGCCAGATTTTGGTGTATTCCGCTGCTGTTTGGTAACGTGTTGCATGGTCTTCATACACGCCATCACCTTTCAGCTCTTGCTCGTCACCACCGGTGACCAGGTTCAGCAATACACGGCCATTTGATAAACGGTCAAAAGTTGAAGCCATACGCGCAGCCAGTGCAGGCGTCGTTACGCCTGGACGTAAAGCCACCAGGAATTTTAAATTTTTGGTTGCATCAATCAGGCTTGCAGCAGTAATCCATGGATCTTCACATGAACGGCCTGTTGGAATCAGTACACCTTCATAACCCAGGTTATCTACGGCTACGGCAATCTGTTTCATATAAGCATGATCGACCTGACGCGCGCCTTTGCTTGTACCTAAATAACGACTGTCACCATGCGTAGGAATAAACCAGAAAATTTTCATTGCTTTGATCCTTAGATTATTTGCCTGCCCAAACGGCTTGCTGAATATTGATAGATTTTGGAATGATATTGAGTTCGCTAAAACGGTTGGCGAGTTCTTGCTGGTCGGCAATCACTTTCTTGTTAAGCAGGGCAGCACCAGACGGATTAGGGCGACGCTGGATAAAAGTCTGGCTAACCACCGGTTTCAGACCGGTGCTTTTGGCAAAAACAGTTGCAGTAGCAGCCTTATGGCTTTGCACCCATTTGTCGGCAACGTTGACCTGCTTGATAATGCCTTTGAGTGCCTGAGGATGATTTTTAACCAGATTGTTTGAAGCCAGATAGAAGGTGTAATTTGGACTTAAGCCTTTACCTGAAGCCAGCACTTTGGCCTTATCTTCCACTTGAGCCGCAGCATAGTACGGATCCCAAATGGCCCAGGCATCAATGGCACCTTTCTGGAAAGCCGCACGTGCATCGGCAGGGCTTAACCAGATCGGTTGAATGTCAGTCCATTGCAAACCGGCCTTGCGAACAGCTTGTACCAATAAATAATGTGAGCTTGAACCGCGATGAACGCCAACGCGTTTACCTTTTAACTGACTGAGCTGGCTAATTTTGGAATTGCTGGGTACCAAAATGGCAGAAGCCAAAGGTTTTGCGGTTTCATAAGCAAAATAATGGAGTGGTTTGTTGCCGGCTTGTGCATATACAGGCGGTGTATCGCCCGTCGCACCCACATCAATAGAACCGACAGCCAGCGCTTCTAAAATTTGCGGACCACCTGGAAACTCATTCCAGGAAATTTTTGCGTTTGGAAATTCCTGTTCAAACAGTTTTTGTTGTTTGGCAATTACCAGATTTACCGAGGCTTTTTGATAGCCAATCCGCAGTTGTTTGACTGAAGGATCCACAGCCCAGGCAGCGCTCGAACCCAACATCGCACAAGCAATCAGCATCGCGTTCATGCCATGACTAGATGTGTTGAACCAGGTAATTGCTTTGTTATCTTGCTGATGTTGAGTCATTGTCGAGTCCTCTATTGTTGTGTCATTACTTCGCTAAAATCGCGGCTTGAATATTGATTTTGTTTGGAATCAGTTTCTGGTTATAAAATGCATCAGCAACATATTGCTGCTGCGTAGCAACTTGATTAGAAATAGGTTTTACCCCTAAATTCATGCGACCAATTGATGTTTTTAAAATAGAAGCATCTAAGCCTGTTGGTTTTTCTAAGATTTTCGCAGCTTCATCCTGGTTTTTCGTCATCCAATCTGCAGCAACATTCAGTTCATTGATCACTGCCTTGACGACTTCCGGATTCTGTTCTGCAAATTTGCGGTCAGCCATGTAGAACTGATAGTTTTTCACCAGGTTTTCACCGTTTGCGATCACACGTGCACCAATCTGCTGTTCAGCAGCCGCAAAGAACGGATCCCAAATCACCCAGGCATCCACTGCACCTTTTTCAAAGGCAGCACGTGCATCTGCAGGCGGTAAATACACCACTTGAATGTCATCCAGCTTTAGATTGTTGGCTTCAAGTAATTTGAGCAACAAGTAATGCACGTTGGAGCCTTTGTTTAGCACGACACGTTTACCCTTTAAATCTTTGATACTTTGAATAGGGGAGTCTTTTTGCACAATTAATGCTTCAGCGGTCGGCATAGCAGGTTGGTTTGCCACATACACCAAATTTGCGTTGGCTGCCTGAGCAAAAATAGGCGGTGCTTCACCGACTTCACCCAAGGAAACACTACCGACATTCAAGCCTTCAAGCAGTTGAGGGCCGGCAGTAAACTCGACCCATTTCACTTTGACATGCTGTTTTTCTAATGCAGTTTCTAAAGAACCACGTGCTTTAATTACTGGCAATAAGCCGTATTTCTGAAAACCAATATTTAAAGTGACAGTTTCAGCTTCTTTTTTGCCACAGCCAGACATCATCATTGCACCAGCAACTACTGAAGAAAGGACCAGCGATTTCGCCCAGAATTTTGCTTGAATGGCGCTCATGAATGTGTGCTCCGCAACATGAAGTGTTGAATATTGAACACATAAGCTAATGCCTTTTCTTTTTCGAAAATAATAAAAAAATAGGAATTCTTAATGAGGAAAAAAGATAAATAAAAAAAAGAAAAACTTATGCCAAAATGTGATTTATATAGAAAATAAAATATGCGGTTTTAATATTTTAAATTATTGATATTTATTTAATTTAATTCCAAATACTGTATATCCATAAGCTTATGCAAAAATGGCATAAGTTAAATCAGCCAGATTCACCAAAATGACAGATAAAGATATAAAAAATAAAGATATAGCAACAATAAAAAAAGCCACTTTAAAGCGGCTTTTTGAATACCAGTGAATTGCGCTGGTAGTTATACAGCGCCTGACGCGCATTCGGCAGATCATCAACACTGGCGGGTTCAAAGCCATGCTCGACAAACCAGTGCGCGGTACGCGTGGTCAGCACAAACAGTTGTTGAATGCCCAGACTTTTGGCTTTGTCTTCCAGATAATGCAAAATCTGGCTACCCCGGTTGGACTTGCGATAGGTTGGATCGACTGCAACACAGGCAATCTCGGCCGATTTTATTTCACTGGCAGAAGTTGGAATCGGGTAAAGCGCCGCACAGGCTAAAATCATGCCATCACGTTCAATCACAGAAAATTGCTCAATTTCACTTTCTAAGCGTTCGCGTGAGCGATAAACCAGAATGCCTTCAGCCTCGAGTGGGCGAAGTAAATTCATCAGACCACCGACATCCTGAATATTGGCAGTACGCACTTCTTCATAATGTGAATCGGTCATCATGGTGCCTGCACCATCGCGAGTGAACAGTTCTTCGAGCAAGGCGCCATCATAGGTATAAGAAATCAGATGCACACGGTGTACACCTTGCAGTGAGGCATTTTTGGCACCGCGTAACTGCAGAGCAATATCTGGATTGGAGTCCTGGTACTGCAAAATGTGCTGATCGAGCTGATGCGGTGGAATCTCACGTTGCAATTGCCCGAACTCATTGACCAGACCTTGCTGTTTACCCAGGAAAATCAGCTTGTCGGCTTTAAGCAGAATCGCGGTATTGGTGGCGACTTCTTCCGCGACCAGGTTAAACACTTCACCGGTGTTGGAATAACCGGTTGGGCCAAGCAGCACAATATTATGATTTTTCAGATGGCGCTGAATTGCATCGGTATCCACGGTCCGCAGTTCACCGGTAAGCTGAAAATCGATCCCGTCACGAATGCCGTAGGGTTTTGCCGTGACAAAATTGCCTGAAATCACATCAATACGTGCGCCGTACATGGGGGAATTGGCCAGACCCATCGAGAGCAAAGCTTCAATTTGCAGGCGAATCGAACCCACCGCATTCATCACGCAGCTTAAAGATTCGCGCGTGGTGATCCGGCGATGATTATGGAATGGGGTTTGAATGCCGCTGGCTTTTAAGTTCTGGTTGATTTGCGAACGTGCGCCATGCACCAGAATCAGACGAATGCCCAAAGAATGCAGCAGGGCAATGTCATGAATAATATGCTGGAAATTTTCATGTTGAACCGCTTCGCCATCAAACATAATGACAAAAGTTTTATTGCGGTGGGCATTGATATAAGGCGCAGAATGTCGAAACCAATGCACATATTGCAAAGTTGTGCTTTGTGATGTTTCCGATGAATTCGTGTGCATACCTATCTCAAATGAAGAATAAAATCCTATGCTTGATTCTAATCAAAAAAAAGCGCAGCGGAAGGGAAAAATAAAAAAAACACCTTAACTGAGGTTAAAGTGTTTTTCAGGGGGAGAATTTCTAAAATTAAATGGCTTAGTTTCGAATGCTAATAATGCGGTTGGTGCGTTCATTGACTAATACATAGTCACCATTCACTTTATACCATTGCTGATTACGGCTTGATTTTGGCAATTGACGTGCTTCACGGTCACTGACCTGAAAACGCGAGCTGCTGTATTGACGCGGTAAAGTTTGTCCTTTACGCCAGTCACGACTTGGGTTTACACGTTTGTTGTCATAACGATTATGGTCATAACGGTTGTTGTTGTCCCAACGGCTGTCATGCTTGCTCTGTTGTGCATGATTGTAGCGTTGATGATCATCATAACGATGATCCGGTGCTGCCATTGCTGAAGTTGCCATCAATGCAGATAAAGACAGCGCAATTGTTGTTAGAATTTTTTTCATATCTTTCACCTAAATTTCAGAGAGAACGTTTATTTCGTTAGAGCTAAATTAACCAAAAAGTAGAGATAAAAAATGAGAGCTTTATAGTTGAATTGTGAAGTTTATGGAGAAAAAAAGAAGATTTTGAAAATTCTGAAAAGCTTGCAGCTAAAGACTTTCTGCTAAAACCAACGATTTTTAAAAAATATTTTAAAAAATAAAAAAAGCCCAAACCGGAGTTTGGGCATGGAGAATTTAAAAACTAAGCTTAAAAACCCTGAATACGCAAAATATTATTACTGTCAGTATCTACTAAAATATAGTCGTTATTGATTTTGTACCACTGCTGGTTACGAGAAGGTTTCGGCAAGTCATGGTTTTTGTAGTCGACTTTATAGCCATTACCCCGATAATGCTGCGGCATGACATAACCGGTTTGCCATTTATGCTGTTGCAGGCGTTTTACCCCGCGTTCTTCACGACCACGGCGCTTATCTTGCATACGGTCATCGTCATCATGGTCACGAAAATCCCGACCCTTATTCGACTGATGAGATTGGTCCCAACCACGATGGTTATCGTGTTTCTCGTGAGGTGCAGCAGTGGTTACACTGTTTGCCATCAATGCACTGAAAGAGATTGCCAAAATTGTCAAAATCTTTTTCATGTTGAACCCTCATAGAAAATTTATTAATTTCAATAATGCTAATGTACGCAAAAATTGCAGAGAAACTGTGAAGATAAATCACTCATTTATTAAAAAATGCAGAGATAATAAGGATATTATGCAGAAATATCTCACGATTTAAAAATCTTTAGAAATTTTATAGTCGATATTAAATACCAGAAAAACAAGCTACTGATGAAAACTTTGTATCAAATTTTAGATGTGGATTTTATTGATTCAAAATTGTCCTGCCAAAAGGCTTGAACAGCCCGATGGCGACTGTTCAGAAATTGCTTTAGTTCCATTGTTCTGTAAGGTTCTGAAGTGAGCTGACAGCCTCTGCAATCGCTTCTGCCTGTCCTGCATCATCAAGGCCTGCAATCAATGTATTTGAAAGCTTTAAGTTTTTAATGCGACGAATCATTTCAATTTTACGTTTTTGATCAGCCATAACCTGTTCCTCATATGCTGTGTTTTTCAATAAGAATAAGCATAGGCTTATTTTAATAATTTAGAAAACCGAATATTATTGTAAAAGTTATTTAAAAATACGATTTATAAGTTTTTATGATCTGAACATTCTTTCCTTTAAAAGAAAGACGATAAAAAAGGGAGCACGGCCCCCTTTTTGATCTTTTTAAGGATTAATCCTGCGCATCAATGCTTTGACCATTCAGATGCAAGCTGTCATCACCCATCAAATACAGGTAAGCGGGCATGATCATTTCCGGTGTTGCCAAGGTTATTGGGTCTTCATCTGGATAGGCTTTAGCGCGCATGGCAGTACGTGTCGCGCCCGGATTAATGCAGTTAAAACGTACATTCGGATAGACGTTTTCTTTGGCAAAAATCTGGTTCACCGCTTCAATGGCAATTTTAGAAACCGAGTATGCACCCCAACGCTCACGTGCTTCGCGGCCTACACCCGAACTGGCAAAAACCACAGAGGCATGTTCGGATTTATGCAGCAGCGGTAATAGTTCTTGCGTGAGTAAAAATGGCGCGCGCAGATTGACCGCCATCACATCATCCCAGACATCAACCGGATAATGGGCAAGTTCTGTGCGTTCACCCAGAATACCGGCATTGTGCAAAATGCCATCCAGGCGACCAAACTGTTTATCTAAAGTATCGACCAGTAACTCATAGTCCCGAGGAGAGGCGCTGGAGAGTTGCAAAGGCAGAATAGCCGGTTGCGGCGCACCTAGGCTTTCAATTTCATCATAAATGACTTCAAGCTTGTTTAAGGTGCGTCCATGCAGTACCACTGTTGCCCCATGCAGGGCATAGCTAATTGCAGCTGCACGACCAATACCATCGCCCGCACCTGTAATCAGGATAATGCGATCTTTTAACAGATCGGGGCGAGGGTGATATTCTGAATATTTCATTGCATACCTCCTCATTTATATATTGTTATGTCGTTATGAAATCAGAGAATTATTATGTTGCGTTGCTGAGACCAGCTGATTAATCACTTGATGCAATTCGGCAACTGTGTTGACTATACAATCAGCGTGCCATGCTGTTAAGTCATCTTTGTGTTGCAATGGTAAATAACCATAGCCCGCCAAGATGGTGTACATATTTGCGTTACGGCCGGCATCAATGTCACGCGGATGATCACCGACATAGATACAGTCTTCTGGCTGAAGCTGAATTTGCTTGGCTGCCAGATACATCGGTTCAGGATCGGGTTTGGTTTTGCTGACATCTTCAGGGCAAACCAGAACCGCGCAGCGCTCAGTCAAGTTCAGTGCCTTAAGCAAGGACTCGCTTAACCAGCGCGGCTTATTGGTGACTATACCCCAGGGAATATCCTGGCTTTCCAGTTCTTCAAGCAGCGGATACATGCCTTCGAACAGGTCGGTATCGACTGCAATGTCTTCACCATACAAATCCAGAAAGCGCTGGCGATGGGCAAGGAAAACCGGGTCTTCAACATCCAGTTCCGGATAGACCAGTTTTACCATGGCACGTGCGCCTTCAGAGACCTGGGTGCGAATCAGATCAGCCGCCACGATTTCACACTGTTTATCGCGGCACATGTCCTGAATAATGCGAATAAAGTCGGCAGCGGTGTCTATCAATGTGCCATCTAGGTCAAACAGTACAGCTTTCATTCAGCACCTTCTTTTACCGTATAAACCATGTAGTTCACATCGACATTCGGTGCCAGCCAATAACGTTTGGTAATGGGATTAAAATGCAAACCGGTCATGTCTTTAAGTTTTAAGCCGGCACTACGAATGTCATGCGCAAGTTCAGAAGGCTTGATGAATTTATGATAATCATGCGTGCCCTTGGCCAGCATTCGAAGGACATATTCCGCACCAATAATCGCAAACAAATAAGATTTTGGATTCCGGTTAATGGTCGAGAAGAACACATGACCACCCGGTTTGACCAGCTTCTGGCAAGCCTGAATAATCGATGCCGGATCGGGTACATGCTCAAGCATTTCCATGCAAGTGACCACGTCATATTGTCCGGCTTGTTCTTCCGCCAACTGTTCAACCGGAACCTGGCGATATTCAATATTTTCAACGCCTTCTTGTTCTGCATGGATACGTGCCACATTTAAGGGTGCTTCGCCCATGTCGATTCCCAAAACATGTGCACCGCGACGTGCCATGCTTTCCGACAAGATCCCGCCACCGCAGCCGACATCAAGGACTTTTTTACCGCTAATGCCAGCTGAATGTTCATCAATCCAATTTAAGCGTAAAGGGTTAATCTGATGCAGTGGACGGAACTCAGAATGCTGATCCCACCATATGGCTGCGAACGCTTCAAATTTGGCAATTTCTTGTGGATCAACATTCAATTGCGACATCGGTATCACCTCAATCAAGTCGTTATATTTTAAAAAAAGTTATAGGCGCTTAGTGTAGCGTTTATTCTCAAAAAAGCGATAAAAGCTGTAAAAAAGTTCACAGAATGAAAACGAATTCGGCATAATTGATTTATAGTCATCGTATAAATTAATCATAACGATTTAGAGGACAATAAGTTCAATGAAAAAATTCCTTTTAGGTGGTATTGCTACTGCTATTTTGGCCTGTTCAGGCACGGCAATGGCAGCCAACTTTGTTGCAGGTAAAGATTACACCGTGGTTGCCAAGCCGGGTAAAGTTGATGTTCCTGGCAAAATTGAAGTACGTGAGTTCTTTTGGTACGGCTGCCCGCACTGCTTTACACTAGAGCCGCATATGCAGGCTTGGCTGAAAAAAATTCCTAAAGATGTCAACTTTGTGCGCACACCGGCTTCGATGAATCCAGTTTGGGAACAAGGTGCTCGCGGTTATTATGTGTCTGAAGCATTAGGCGTTCGCAAGAGAACCCACTTGCCTTTATTCCATGCCATTCATGCCGGTGGTCAACAGATTTTTGACCAGAAATCACAAGCAAAATTCTTTGTGAAATATGGCATACCTGAAGCAAAATTCAACAGCATGTTTAATTCATTCGCGATTACTTCAAAAGTGGCGCAATCGAATAAACTGGCACAGCAATATCAACTGACCGGGGTGCCTGCGGTGGTGGTGAATGGTAAATATGTGGTTCAAGGTGAAGATGCCAAAGTGACTCAGGTGGTGAGTTACCTGGTGGAAAAAGAGCGTAAAGCGAAATAAGTTTTATGCGCTAAAAAAACCCGCAATTGTTGTTAATGCCAGTCAGTTAAGAAATTGACTGGCCTTTTCTTTTTTAAATTCCAGATAATGTTCGATACGCGGACATGTCATCCGCAACCTGCGCGGTATTTAAAAAAGGGCTGTTTTGCACAAAGTTATTTTAAGTGCAGAAAGTGAACAGGTTTTGCGGATGACAAATGTTTTTGGTTCTTTTGGCGAAACAAAAGAATAAACAAGCTCCAAACATTTGCTTGAAAGTGGTAAGACTCCGTCGCGAATGGTCAAAAAGCTAAGGATTTTGTTGAAAAAAATCCTTAGCTGATCAGCGTTGCGCAATAGCTGCGGTTTTTTTACGTTTTATTTTTAGTGAATTATTCAGCCATTGTCTTTGACGTATCCCAGTTCGAGATGCCACGGAAAATCACATGCACCTGGGTAATGGTTTGCAGCTTAAATTGTATTTGTTGTTCTGTCCGTTGTTCTGCCTGATAGTGACGATTGATGTCCATCCAGCTCATCGCCCAGGTAAAGGATAAATTAATTAAAATATTAGAAATCACCTGAAGGTCTTGTAGATTGCGGATGTGCTGTACCGTTTCCATTTTGCATAAATCATTGGCCAAGTCTTCAATTAAAAAATTAATTTCCCGGGCAATGGCTTGACGAATCACTTCTGATCCACCCCAGCGCTCGGCAATCATAAAGACCCACGGTTCAGGATTATGCTCAACCGCCTGAAAAAACAGGTCGAGGCTAATTTTTGCTTTGGTATTGGGTTGGTAGATATAGGCTTGCCCAAGCTGATGCAAAATGCCCTTTAAATGTAGGGCCACCTGATCGACCAATTCCAGTCCCAGCTCATTCATGTCTTGAAAATGGCGATAGAATGCAGTCGGTACCAGACCTACATGACGAGCGATCTCACGCAAGCTGATACTACTAAAAGAACGTCCAGACGTGCTTAAAGCAAGCGCGGCATCCAAAAGTGCTTGGCGGCTTTGTTGTTTACGCTCATCCCGGATCGACATTCGATTACCCTAAAAAAATTCTGCCTGAAGTCTATCAAAAAAAAACAAATTAAACGACGAATGTCAGTGAACATGTGTTGACTGAACTAAAAAATAATTATAGTGTACAAGTGTTCACTATAAGAACACCTGTTCACTCAAATAAATAACCAGCAATAAAAAAGAGGAACCTCATATGAGTCATGTGATGCAGTACCAACCGCAATGGATCCGAGAAGATTTCGTCGATTTTATTGCTGAAAAAGTGAATCCAGTTTGGGCATGGAAAAAAGTCAAAGCCAGTATTGTTGACGTACACATGTTGAGCGCAGACTTTTATCAGATTCAGCTACAGCCAAATCATAATTTTCATGCAAAAGCGTTTCGTGCTGGACACAGTATTTTAGTGACTTTAGTGATTGCAGGTGTTCGTCAGCAACGCAGTTATTCAATTGTAAAAATCACCGAGACCGGCAACATCGTAATTGCGGTGAAACGTCAGGGTAAAGTTTCCAATGCCTTAACCCATTTGGCCGTGGGCAGTGTGGTGGAAATTTCTCAAGTTCAGGGCGATTTCAGCTTAAATTCATCTCAAGATTCTATTTTATTACTGGCGTCAGGAAGTGGCATCACCGCGATTTATTCGCTATTGCAACAGGCCCTGACTCAAAAAGTCAGCCAAATTGACCTGATTTATTTTACCCGTGATGACGCTTTTCATACCGAATTACAGCAATTATCTGAACAATATTCACAGTTCAATTATCATCATTTCAATACACTTGTACAGAAACAACATTTAAGTGTAGAACTGCTTGAAAGTACAGTTGCAGATTTCGGGCAACGCCAAAGTTATGCCTGTGGTGCCAAGGGCATGATGCAAAGCCTGAATCAGGTTTACCAACAGCTAGGTATTGCTAATCAATTAAAACAGGAATACTTTCAAGTGGTTGTTGATGAAAATGCAACTGTGCAACCGGTGGTATTCTTACGTGCACAACAAGAATTTGCAGCAAAAACCAATTTACTTGAAAGTGCCGAACAGGCAGGGTTGAAGCCGGCACATGGCTGTCGTATGGGTATTTGCAATACCTGTACCTGTACTAAAGTCAGCGGTTCCACCAAAAATCTGCTGACCGGTGAAATCGACCACGATAGCAATACTCAAATTAAGTTGTGTATTAGCCAAGCCGTTAGTCCGGTCTTGATCAACCTCTAAATACAATAATTTTAGGCAGTTAAGCGACATCTCGCATTTTGAATAAAAGCAGTGCCTGATTTCCGCTTTGGAGAAAAACAATGAATATGTCAGTTAAGTTTCCAGAAAATAGTAAATCAAAACATTTAAGTGCTGAACAAATTGCTGAATTAGGGCAAAAAATCGATGCCATCCGCCGTGACATTATGGATAGTATTGGCGAGCAAGATGCCCAATACATTTATAAAATTCGCGATTTTGTCCGTTATAGCGAAATTGCGTCACGCGGCATGTTGATGTTTGGTGGCTGGATTCCACCGGTATGGTTATTAGGCACCGGTTTATTGGGTCTGTCTAAAATCGTTGAAAATATGGAACTGGGTCATAACGTGATGCATGGTCAGTTTGACTGGCTGAATGACCCGAACCTGAACGGTGCCAATTATGACTGGGATACCATGGCGACAGGCGATGACTGGAAATACACACATAACTATATTCACCATACTTATACCAATATTGTCGGCAAAGACCACGATGTTGGTTATGGCTTAATTCGTGTCAGCGAATCGCAAAAATGGGAACCGCGCTTTTTATTCAATATTCCTTTAGCGATTCAATTGATGGTGTTTTTTGAATGGTATGTGGGCGTACAAAACCTGCATTTGGAAGATGTGATTGCCTATAAAACCAAAACATGGAAAGAGGTGTGGATCGAGTCAGCGAAATTCCGTAAAAAGGCGGTGCGTCAGGTCGCTAAAGATTATGTATTTTTCCCGCTCATTGCCGGTCCAAATGCCATTCCGGTATTTGCAGGTAACGCCGTAGCCAACGTGATTCGTAGTTTATGGGCATCAGCGGTCATTTTTAACGGACATTTCACTGAAGATGCAGAAACCTTTGAACCGGATAATACTGAAACTGAAACCCGTGCGGAATGGTATTTACGTCAAATTCGCGGATCGAGTAATTTTACCGGCACAGAATGGCTGCATATTTTAAGTGGTAATTTGAGCCATCAAATTGAACACCATTTATTCCCGGATATGCCTGCCAATCGTTATGCAGAAGCGGCACCGAAAATTCGTGCCTTGTGTGCAGAGTATGGCATTAACTATAACGAAGCCAGTTTCTTTAAACAGTTTGGCAGTGTCTGGGTGCGTTTAGCCAAATGTTCTTTACCGAATTCCTGGACAGCATCGGTTGCGCAATCTAAACAAAAGTTGAAAACCTTATTCAGCTTTTAAAGCTGAATAGCGCTAAATTTGAGGTCGCATATAATGGGGGCCTCATTTAACTCATAGCTAAAGAGAAGCGGCTTGATTTTATGGTTTTTGTCAATCGATACTCTGCCGGCAAAACCTTCAAGCTGGCTTCTGTTATACTAGCCCGCAATGAATTTTAGCCAAAGAGAACCCATTATGCGTATCGACCAACGTACTTTAGATCAATTACGTGACGTAAAAATTACCCGTAACTATACGCGTTATGCGGAAGGTTCAGTATTGATTGAATTTGGTCATACTAAAGTTCTTTGTACTGCAAGTATTGATAATTCAGTGCCACGTTTCCTTAAAGGCAAGGGACAAGGCTGGGTAACCGCTGAATACGGCATGTTGCCACGTTCAACACATACCCGTAGTGACCGTGAAGCTGCTCGTGGTAAACAAAGTGGCCGTACTCAAGAGATTCAACGTTTGATTGGTCGTAGCTTGCGTGCCATGGTCGATTTGAAAAAACTCGGTGAAAATACCATTACCATCGACTGTGATGTGATTCAGGCAGATGGTGGTACACGTACCGCTTCTATTACCGGCGCAGCCGTAGCGCTCATTGATGCGATGAACGTATTGCTTGAGAAAAAGAAAATTAAACAAGATCCGCTTAAAGGCTTGGTGGCTGCGATTTCTGTGGGTATGTACCAGGACGAAGCGTTACTCGATCTTTGTTATGAAGAAGATTCAAACTGCCAAACTGACTTGAATGTGGTAATGACCCAAGCAGGTGAGTTTATTGAGCTTCAAGGTACTGCCGAAGACAAACCATTTACCCGTGCACAGTGTAACGAGATGCTTGAATTGGCTGAAAAAGGCATTCAAGAATTGATTAAAAAACAACAGGAAGCTTTGGGCTGGTAAGTTGTTTTATTAAAAATGTTGTTTAATTAAAAATGAAAAACGCACCTTAGGGTGCGTTTTTTTATGGATCAGTCAGAAATTGAATATACAAAGGTGTGATACAAAAAGACCTGATACAAAAAGGCTGCAAGAGCAGCACCTTTTGAAACGTCTGCTTAAAATTCAGCTCATATTCAATGTTTAGAATAGTAGTTCACTTTTACAGGAGCATTGAATGTTAAATATCATCATCCTGCTTATATGTGTAGTGACCATGGTCCTGATGACCAGTGACCCCAGAGCTTCAGAACAAGAGTCTGTCCAATCGGCTTGGCAACAGAACACACCCCATAGTGAAATTCAGGATTTCACTAAACCAAAATCTAAACCGAAAAATGATACCGAGCAGAGTTAAGCATTAAAGCGCATCGATAAATCAATTGCTTTGACATCCTTGGTTAAAACACCCATCGAAATATAGTCGACACCCGATGTTGCCACTTCACGTAAGTTTTCAATGGTGATGTTGCCCGAAGCTTCCAGCTTGCAACGGCCGGCAACATGCTTCACCGCATCAATCATCTGCTGTTGACTGAAATTATCCAGCATTACGATATCGGCATGTGCCTCCAAGGCCTGATTCAGTTCATCCCAGGTTTCGACTTCAACTTCTACAGGCTTGCCTGGTGCAATGCTGTGTGCTTTGGCAATCGCCTGTGCAATGCCGCCCGCTGCCATAATGTGGTTTTCTTTAATTAAAAAGGCATCAAACAAACCGAGGCGATGGTTTTGACCGCCGCCAATCGCGACCGCATATTTTTGTGCAATCCGTAAGCCGGGAAGGGTTTTACGGGTATCTAACAGTTTGGTGTTTAAACCTTCTAACTGTTTGACATATTCAGCTGTTTTGGTTGCAACCGCAGAAAGCGTTTGTACAAAATTCAGTGCCGGGCGTTCAACGGTGAGCAGGCTGCGTGCAGAACCGGCTAATTTTAAAAAGGCTTCATTGGCCTGTACACGGTCACCATCATTTTTTAGCCAGGTCACTTGTACCGTTGCATCATAGGCTTGAATGAGTGCATTGACCCAAGGTTGGCCAGCAAGCACCATGTCTTCACGGCTAATGATGGTTGCAGTGGCTTGCTCATCTTCAGGGGTCAATAAAGCGGTGAGATCACCCTCGCCAATATCTTCTTCCAAGGCCTGTTGAATATTGATCTGGATGGCGTGTTCCAATAAAGATTGAGATATGCTCATTAGAATTCCGTATCTTTTTTAACCCATGAAAATTGCGCGTTATATTAGCATTGTTCATTTAAAAGAAATGTTTTTTCCACGAATTTTTATCTTTGGAATTTGAGATTTTAAGCTTAAAGTTTTAGGATTGCGCTAAAATCATCTACTTACACCCATAAGATTCAGGATAGGAATATGCAACAGGCACCGTCTTTTCAGGTCATCGATGGTCAGTTAATCGGTGCAAGGCAAGTACCCTCTCCAAACTATAATCAACGTCCTGAACACACCGAAATCCAGTTGGTGGTGGTGCATAACATCAGTTTGCCACCCTCGCAATTTGGCGGCGGTTATATCGAACAGTTTTTTCAAAATCAGCTGGATTGGTCACAGCATCCTTATTTTCAGACTATTGAAGGCATGCAGGTGTCGACCCATCTGTTAATTTTGCGCAAGGGTGAAGTCTTACAATTTGTGAATTTCAATGACCGTGCCTGGCATGCAGGGCGTTCGACCTATTTGGCCAAAAAAGAATGTAATGATTATTCTATTGGCATTGAACTAGAAGGCAGCGATGACCAGCCTTTTGAAGAGGTGCAATACAGCGTATTGGCACAGGTCCTTGCGACACTGCAGGCAACTTATCCGAAGATATTGCAACATCTGGCAGGGCACTCGGATATTGCGCCCGGACGTAAAACCGATCCGGGTCCATTTTTTGATTGGTCAAAAACCAGAGCATTAATCCAGCAATACAAAGCAGATCAATAACCGCTCGATTTTATGATTTAACAACGAAATTCCTGTGAAGTTTCTTTACAATAGCGACTTATTTTAATACTGGGTGGAAACGATGGCGCTGTGGCGGTCGACCTTTATTGTCAGTGCAATGACCATGCTGTCTCGGGTTTTGGGTCTAGTCCGAGATGTGGTTTTGCTGAATGTGTTTGGTGCAGGTAAAGATTTCGATACCTTTGTGGTTGCCTTTCGTATCCCGAACTTTTTTCGGCGGCTGTTTGCCGAGGGCGCATTTTCGCAAGCCTTTATTCCGGTTTTAACCGAATATAAAACCACAAAAACCCATGCAGAAGTGCAAATCCTGATTAGTCGGGTGTTTGGTTGTCTGGCGACCTTTATGACCACGCTGACTTTTGTGGCGATGATTGCAGCGCCTGCAATTTTGTACATCTACGCACCAGGTTTCCATGACGACCCAGAAAAATTTGCCTTGGCTACGGACATGTTCCGCCTGACCATTCCATATTTGTTATTTATGTCGCTGACCGCTTTTGCCAGCAGTATCTTGAACAGTTATGGTTCATTTTCGACTCCTGCTTTTGCGCCGGTTTTGCTGAATGTCACCATGATTGCCGGCGCATGGTGGTTAACGCCATATATGGCTGAACCGATTATGGCCTTGGGTTGGGCAGTTGTAGTTGCAGGCATCTTGCAACTTGCCATTCAGATCCCGGAGCTATGGCGTAAAAAACTGCTGATTCCACCGAAAGTTGATTTTAAACACGAAGGTGTAGATCGCATCATGAAACTGATGCTGCCTGCGCTTTTTGGTGTTTCAGTGACACAAATCAATTTGCTGCTGAACACCATCTGGGCATCCTTCATGCAAGATGGTTCAGTGTCATGGCTATACAGTGCCGAACGTATGACCGAATTGCCTTTGGGGTTAATTGGGGTGGCGATTGGTACGGTGATCCTGCCATCGCTTTCTATGCGTCATGCCGAGCAAGACCAATCCAAGTTCCGTGGCATGATCGACTGGGCTGCAAAAGTGATTATGCTGGTCGGTATTCCTGCCAGTATTGCACTCTTTATGCTGTCGACTCCCATCATTCAGGCACTGTTCCAGCGCGGGCAATTTACCCTTGAAGATACACAAATGACGGCATTGGCCTTGCAATGTATGAGTGCCGGGGTGATTTCTTTCATGTTAATTAAAGTCTTTGCACCGGGCTTTTACGCACAGCAAGATACCCGAACACCGGTACGGGTCGGCTTAATGGCCGTTGCAGCCAATGCGATTTTAAACGTGATCTTTATTGGCTTCTTCAAACTGATCCATTGGGAAGCCGAACATATGGCCTTGGCCTTGGCCTCTTCAGGTTCTGCACTGGTTAATGCCGGGATGCTGTATTTTTACCTGCACCAACGCAATATTTTCCGTTTTGGGGCGCACTGGAAGAAACTTTTTCTTCAGTTTGCCATCGCCAATGCTGCCATGATTGCTGCACTGTGGTATGCCTTGACCTGGTATAACGGCGATGTTTCGCAATGGATTCGGGTTTTTGAAGTGATCGGACTTTGTGTGGTGGGTGTTTTGGCTTATGCGATCGGTTTGCTGGTCACCGGGTTTAGACCACGTCACTTAAAACCTTGAGAAACAGACCTTAAGAAATAGGTCATAAGAAAAGAATTCATTGTTTATTCTAAAATGAAGGCCTGAATTGAATGGATGAAAATGATTTTAATTTCACCCCATTCATTCAGGTTTTGGATTCAGATTTTTACGATACAAAAGATGAAATCTGGATATGAAAAAAGAGCCGGTTTGGGCTCTTTTAACATTGTTTAATCGTTTTTAACGAGTGGTAGTCTTTATATCTTTCCACGTGAGAGAAAACCAACAATTGCTAGAATCACTGCAATCACCAGTAAAATAACCGCGAAATCTTTAGATAAGCCGGCTACACCACCAAAACCAAGTAGACTCGCAATCAGCGCAATCACTGCAAAAATAATCGCCCAACGGAACATAAGTTTTCTCCAAGTGTTGTTGTTTTCAAAGTAGATTCAGTATATGCCCTAGAAATTCCTAAAATTGTTATGCTTGTGTTTGCAAAATGTTCACTTTGACAATAAATATATGATTTAAAGTAAAAATAACATTCCTACAATGTGAACTTGAACACGTTATAATAGGTTCAACCTGTTTTCTTTTTTAGTTTTATGACTGAACAATTACGTCCGGAATTCTGGAAAAAATATTCTTTGGCTGAACTGAACCCCACTGAGTGGGAAGCGCTTTGTGATGGTTGTGGCCTATGTTGTCTGATCAAACTGGAAGATGAAGAAATTGGCGAAGTGGCTTATACCAAGGTGTCGTGCAAACTTCTCGATTGCAACACAGCGCGTTGCAGTAATTATGCCGAGCGTCTTGACTATGTTCCTGATTGCATTCAACTCACGCTGGAAAAGTTAGACACGATTCACTGGCTGCCCCCCAGTTGCGCTTACCGCCGCTTAAATGAAGGCAAGAAATTACCGTCCTGGCATTATTTAAATACCGGAACACGGGAAAGTGTGATTAAGGCGAAAAAGTCGGCAGCTGGGCGCTGTATTTCAGAAGTTGAAGTCAATGAAGAAGAGATTGAAGACTATATTGTTCGTTGGGTGCGTTAATTCGATTGACCGAATCACTTAAAAAATTCTATGTAGATATCAACTCTAAATCTTGCTGTCTTAATAAGACCATGCTTAACGCATACGCCCTCATTTTCCGGGCAGCTTAGCGCATCAATTCACAACTTAAGATTGAGTTGTTGTCAAAGGCTGTAACAGTTGCGTGGCATCACTAGAGGGCATGGGACGATAAAAGTAAAAGCCTTGTCCGGTATGACAATCACATGCTTTCAATGCATCCAGCTGTTCCAAGTGTTCGATCCCTTCCACCAAGATCTCTAGGGAAATACTGGTGCCAATCTGGCTAATCGCTTTGACAATGGCCAGTGACGAAACATCATCGTGCATGTTTACGATAAAGTTACGGTCTATTTTTAGGCAATCGACCGGATAGTTTCTTAAACGCGTTAAAGACGAATGTCCGGTACCAAAATCATCGAGTGAAATACGAATCCCGGTTTGCTTTAACAGGTTCAGTGCGCGAACCACATAGTCAGAGCCACGTTCCGAAAGGCTTTGCTCGGTAATTTCGATTTCAATCATGGCATAGGGAATATTAAACTGGGCAAGTCTGCTTAAAAGCGTTTCTGCGTAGTTGTCTCTTAAAAATTCAACCGGTGCGGCATTGATTGAAACGGGTAAAATTTCCAGTCCGGATTCAAGCCAGCGGGTCATGTCATTCAACACTTTTAACTGCATGATTTCGCTAATACGCGTCGCCAGTTCATAATCTTGAAACGCCGAGAAAATGTGTGAAGGCAGCTGGATTTGATCCTGAGCATCATACCAGCGCAGTAAAGCCTCAAAACCGATGACCTTTCCATCTTTTAGACTGACTTTAGGTTGATAGAACGGAATAATTTTATCGTTATGGATGATGGCGCGGGCGAGCGCGAGCTGTTTGGTGGTGAGCTCGATGGTCTTGAACATGGCACTCTTAAACATCCGGATGCCACCACGACCGCTGATTTTAAGATCATTCAGTGCGACATCTGCACAGCGCAGTAAATTTGAACTATTTTGTGCATCGCGAGGATAAATGGCACAGCCGATACTCATCCCGCCATTAATATATTGTCCTGCATAGCAAACCGGGATATCCAGCTGCTGACGTGCTGTTTTTGCAATCTGGATTAATTCAGCTTCATCGCTCAGATGCGGCACAATAATGGCAAATTCATCACCGCCTAGGCGTGAAATAATCACTTCTTCTTTAAAACACGCACTGAAACGCTGACCTAAAATCTGCAGCAGATGATCACCCGCAATATGTCCCAAGGTGTCATTGATATGCTTGAAATAATCTAGATCAATCAGCAAAAAGCCAATCGACTGCTTTTGATGACGGGCATTCTGAATGACCTTTTTAAAGGTTTTATTAAATGCGCGGCGATTATATAAGCCGGTTAATTCATCTATTTCAATGAATTTTTGCAGGTTTTTTTCAGCAATTTTTTGTTGGCTAATATCTCGGGACACACACAGAATACTTTGTAGCGAACCGTCTTCATTTTGCACCGGGGTGAGAATGTTATCCCAATACTGCGGCGTTTGACCTGGAATAATACTCATGCCATCAAAACGTGCATTTTTGCCTTTGACCACATGCGTTAAAGCCTGTTGTCCTGACTTGTGAACATTGTCAGGCAACAAGTTTAACCAGGGCATACCAAACTTTTTTTCATTTACCGGTACGCCTAAAGCCAGACAACCTGAACGGTTCATATGGCTAACACGGCCATCTGGCGTCAAAAGCTTAATACAATCGACACTGGCATCCAGCATTTTGCTTTGTGCATGAACTTGTTGGGTCAGTTGAGATTGCTTTAAATAATGATCATGAATATCGGTTGCTGTCATCATCCATTCAGCATTGCCCAGATTTTCTGGATATTGCACCGCAATCAGGCAAACCCGATATCCCTGCTCATGATGTTTAATCCGGCATTCTTTTTCAAAAGGTTGCTGCGTTGCTAGGGCTTGTTGCCAAAGAAGACGGAAATGTTCGAAATCCTCAGGATGAATGAATTTTTTACAGTCATCTGTATTGGCTAGATTGAGATTAATACCCAGATAGTCACAAAGTGCTTGATTGTAATAATATTTTTTTTGTTTATTCTTGATCCAAATGAGCTGGGGTAATTGATCTAATACCTTTTGAAGAATTAAATTTTCTGTATTCAATTGAAAATGATGGGCTGGAGGGGTGTGATCTGGCTTAATGATAAAATCATGTCTAAGCGGTATTGGCTTGTTTCTGAAAATATATTTCATGCAGCTCACCCATAAAACGGCCAAAATATTAAAAAGTGTGATGTATTTCACACAATTATTATACACTTCAAGAATAAGAAGTAGAATTATTAAGCATATATTTCTTAATATTGATGATTAAAGTAAATCTACTAAGTTCTATTTAAAAGTAAATTCAGATAAAGGACACAATAATAATCAACAATGTTGCCCAGTACTAGAAAAAAACAGTATGATTTTTTTGTAAAACATTTCAATTGAAATACGCGATATTAAAATTACATAGTAGACTTGTTTTAAGCACACTAAAGAAATAACAAGATGTCAGATAGTCATATTCCACTTCCTGAACGGCTTCGCCCGCGTGATTTATCCGAAATTATTGGCCAAGATCATTTATTGGGTGATCAGGCACCGTTGCGCCAGATGATTGATCAAGGACATTTACCCTCGATTATTTTTTGGGGTCCTCCGGGAGTCGGGAAAACCACCATTGCTTTGCTGCTTGCACAGGCGGTTGATCGACCTTTCGTCAGTTTGTCGGCTTTGAATACGGGCGTGAAAGAACTGCGTGAAATCATTGCTGAAAGTGGCGATTTGCTCAAACCTGTGGTGTTTATTGATGAAATCCACCGCTTTAACAAGTCACAGCAAGATGCCTTATTGAATGCCGTGGAAAAGGGCAAAATCACGCTGATTGGTGCAACCACAGAGAATCCTTCCTTTGAAGTGAATAGCGCGTTGTTATCACGTTGTCAGGTGTATAGCCTGAATGCTTTAGATGCGGATGCGATTCAGACTTTATTAAATCAAGCATTGCAAAATGATGCCTTCTTAAAAGAACGATTTATTCAAATTGAAGAATATGAAGCACTGATTCAATTTGCAGCGGGAGATGCGCGTAAAGCACTCAATCTGCTCGATCTCATCGCCAGCACTTTTGAACCTGAACAAGAAAATGTCATTACCAATGCCATTGTGGTGAAAGTCGCGCAGCAGAACATTGCCCGTTATGACAAATCGGGTGAGCAGCATTATGACCTGGTCTCGGCTTTTATTAAGTCGATTCGTGGCAGTGATCCGGATGCGACATTGTATTGGATGGCACGCATGCTCAAAGGGGGGGAAGATCCGGTGTTTATCGCACGCCGTATGCTGATTGCAGCGTCTGAAGATATTGGCAACTCCAACCCGAACGCCTTGCTTCTGGCCGGAGAATGTTTCCGCTCGGTACAAGCGGTAGGTATGCCGGAATGCCGGATTATTTTGGGACAATGTGCAGTCTATTTGGCCACCAGTGCCAAAAGTAACAGTACCTATTTAGCCATTAATAAAGCTTTAGATTTAGCTGAAAAAACTGCAAATTTACCGGTGCCTTTACATCTGCGAAATGCACCGACCAAATTGATGAAAGAGCAGGGCTATGGCGTGGACTATCTCTATCCGCACATTTACCCAGAGCATTTTGTCTTGCAAGACTATTTGCCGCCTGAATTGAAAGGCACAAAATTATATGAGTCAGCTCGAAATAAACGTGAAGTGGAAGGCGAAAAACTTCAGCAACGTCGCTGGCAGCAGGAACAGCAGCAGCAATAAAAAAAGCCCAACTCAAGGCGAGTTGGGCGGAAAATAGGATGTCTTGGGGGAGATACATCCTAGAGGGTAAACAGTAATCCTGGTCGGCATACAGAATGTTATAAAATCACCTCAACACCTTGTTGCCTGGTATGTGTTCCATATTAAGACAAAATCATCATGTTGTAAAAATGATCATTTTTATGAGTAACATTTGTTTTTCCGATTTATGGAGGTATAAAAAAACCGAGCCATCAGGCTCGGTTTTTTGAATCAGCTAGCTGATTAGATATCAGAAAGATCGATACCTAAACGTGCAGCAACTTCTTCATAAGCTTCAACAACACCGCCTAAACCTTGACGGAAACGGTCTTTGTCGAGTTTTTTCTTGGTGTCTTTGTCCCATAGACGGCAACCGTCTGGAGAGAATTCATCACCCAAAACGATACGGTCGTGGAATACACCAAATTCAAGTTTGAAGTCAACAAGAAGCATATTGCCTTTGTCGAACAAGTCTTTAAGTACTTCGTTAACTTTATAAGTCAGTACTTTCATTTGCTCAAGCTGTTCAGCAGTCGCCCAACCTAAAGCAATGGCTTGAGATTCGTTAACCATTGGATCGCCAAGCGCGTCGTCTTTGAAGAATAATTCAAAAGTAGAAGGGGTTAATTCTTTGCCTTCTTCAACACCTAAACGACGGCACAAGCTACCTGCTGCGTAGTTACGGATAACACATTCAACAGGAACCATTTTCAATTTTTTCACTAAAACTTCAGTTGGGGAAAGAAGTTTCTCAAAGTGAGTTTCAATGCCAGCAGCAGCCAATTTTTCCATGATGAAGGCGTTAAAACGGTTGTTCACCTTGCCTTTACGATCCAGCTGTTCGATTTTTTCGCCGTTAAATGCAGATGCATCATCACGGAAGACTAGGATAAGGTGATCTGCACTGTCTGTTTCATAAACAGATTTCGCTTTACCAGTATAGAGCAAGGTTTGTTTCAACATGGGGGAACCTTTTTCAAAAAAAAATGCCTAGTACGACTAGGCTGGCCAATTTTGGTAAATCTGGGTTAACAGTTCTGCAGCTTTTTCTTTATCTGCAAAGCTATTATCGGCATTGAACACAGCGATGTTATTGCTTGTTCCTACAGAGGTCAGTCTTAATACATAAGTCTGTTGATCGACCTTAATCGTAACTTCGTAACGATTTTTACTTTGACCAACAATGGTATGGTTCAGGCTGCTGAGGGTAGCAAGTGTGTACTGCCAAATTGTAGCAGAATTTCCATCAATTTTGAGCAAAGGATTTTGATTTCCATCCTGTACTAATTGGGGACGACCGACATTTGTACTGTCATTCTGGCTATCTGTTGGCGTATTTGCCTGAGCTTTGTCAGGGCGAGGTAAAGCAAAACGGTTGCCACGTTTATTTTCAAGCTTAGGCGCATGTTCAATTGCAAGTGGGTCAACCGTTGGAGACGGATACAATGGCGTTGCAGGTCGAACCATTGAACCTTCAGGATATTTCAGGGGTTCAAGGGTTGCAGTATTTTTATAATCCAGTGAACCATTGCTGATTCCCATTGAACTACAACCGACTAAACTGAATGCTGAAAGTGCAAGGGTTAAACCAAAACGTAATTGCATAGTGTTGTGCTCTTTATTTAATGACACCCGAAGCGTTCAGTGCTTCACGCAACGGTGTACGATATTGTTCTGCAAGAGGAGTTAATGGTAAGCGAATACCGGTACCAATTAATCCCATTTCATGAAGTGCCCATTTCACAGGAATTGGGTTGGATTCACAAAACAGAATATTGTGTAAATTTGCAACTTCATCATTTAAAGCTTCAGCGCGGTCTGCATCACCTGCAAGTGCGGCAGCGCACATCTGGCTCATTTCTTTAGGTGCCACATTGGCAGTCACAGAAATGTTGCCTTGTGCACCGAAGCCCATCAATTGGTAGGCAGTCGCGTCATCACCCGAGTAAACGGTCATGGCTTTACCATCTAATCCTTGAATAAGTTCCTGACCACGCGGTACATCACCGGTGGCATCTTTAATCCCAATGATTTGCGGGATGTCGGCAAGGCGAATCACCGTTTCATTGAGCATGTCGACGCCAGTACGACCTGGAACATTATAAAGAATTTGTGGTAAATCAACGGCTTCAGCAATTGCTTTATAATGCTGATATAAGCCTTCTTGTGTCGGTTTGTTGTAATAAGGGGTAACCAGGAGCGCGGCATCGGCACCCAGTTCTTTGGCTTCTTTGGTGAGTTCGATCGCTTCATGGGTCGAGTTCGCACCCGTACCTGCAATCACAGGAATACGTTTGTTGGCTACACGAATAATTTCAGCGATGACTTTGGTGTGTTCTGCCATGCTTAAGGTCGAAGCTTCACCAGTTGTGCCTACAGCAACAATACTATTGGTACCTTGTGCTATATGCCACTCAACGAGCTTTTCTAGACCCTTCCAATCTACGCTGCCATCTTCAAACATCGGAGTGACGATTGCGACAATTGAACCTTGGATGATCTGTGCTTGCTGAGTCATTTTGAAAAAATATCCTATTTGTCCATCCGGCTGAGGTAGAAAAACATAAATTTGGATGGGTGCGTATTTTGATTTATAGCAAGTTCACTACGATTAAGCGTAATTGAATAATGCTTATGCAAATTATGAACGAACAAACGATGAAGAACAATATGCTTTAGTCAAACCGTATAAAAACTTTATGAAAAGCAATGGAAAAATTTACTGAACAATACAAAACTCAGGTTTTTAAATTGGGGTTGATTAAAATCTTGATCAGCATCGTTATAAATGCCCACTTGTTATAACGCAAAAGTGCCGCTAAAGCTGTCATAAAATTGCTTTAAAGCCAGTCACATCAGCAATTCCGGGTAAAAACATCAGGATTTAAGATTTAATAAAGATGAGCATAGACTTGAAAGCTATATAAACCAAGAATTTAAACGATAAAAATCATCGTTAAAAACTGCGGGAATAATCAGTTAAAACTATTAATCCATTACTGTACTTTTGGGGTAGGCAGACACTGTTGAATTGAAATCATTATTGTAATGTCAATTTTTTTGTTCTGGTCAAAACTTGATTAAGTGTTTTTGCGACTATGCGCTATTTCTCGGAAAAACGTTAAATATCGATTACTTTTGTTCATAAATTGTGGATTGTTCAACTTATTGGTAGTTATGTGTATTTCCAGACTCATGGATGATGGCGTTCTATTTTGGACACTGATTGCACAAGGGTTTTCCAATGGAAAGATCAGATAACAAACATTCCGTCATTACCGTCGCGATTTGTTTTTTAATTGCAGTGATTGAGGGGCTGGATATTCAGGCTGCAGGTATTGCTGCTGCTGGTATTCGTGAAGCTTTTGGCTTAGATAGTTCGCAGTTGGGGGTGTTTTTTAGCGCAGGGATTCTGGGTTTATTGCCTGGAGCGCTGATTGGTGGACGATATTCAGACCGTATTGGTCGCAAAAAGGTACTGATTTGGTCGGTTGCAATATTTGCCTTATTTACCCTATGCACCGTATGGGTCAACAGTTTTAACAGCCTTTTACTGGTTCGCTTTTTAGCAGGTGCAGGTTTGGGTGCGGCAATGCCGAACTTGATTACCCTTGCTTCTGAAGCCGTAAAACCTGAAAACCGCGGTCGTGCTGTGGGTTTGATGTATTGCGGTATGCCTGTGGGTGCAGCAATTTTATCCTACATTGCGAGTTTAGATTTTGGTTCAAACTGGAAAAACATTTTCTATTTAGGTGGTTTACTGCCGATTATTGTGCTTCCAATCATGATTAAATTTTTACCAGAATCACGTGAATTCTTAAAAGCGCAAAATACCACTCAAACAACTACAGTCGCGACTCAAGGTTCTTTTAAAGATTTATTCAATAGCCAGAACCTGATGCGCACCTGTTTAATTTCAGTGAGCTACTTCTTTACCTTGATGGTGGTTTACATCATGTTGAGCTGGTTGCCTTCATTGTTTATGGAACTGGGCTTTAGCCGTAAAGAGGGCAGTACTGCACAGTTCTTCTTCATGATGAGTGCAACAGTCGGTACGATTGTTCTCGGTATGTTGACTGACCGCTGGAAAAAAGCTTATGTGATTATCTTAATGTACGGCGGTATTTTGGCAGGTTTGTTTTGCTTGAATGCAGCGAGTTCATTGACACAAATGTATCTGGCTTCTGCATTGGTCGGTGCATTCGTGATTGGTTGCCAAGGAGTACTTTATGCTTTTGGCAGTATCGTATACCCAACTGAAGTGCGTGCAACAGGCGTTGGTATGGCATCAGCCGTGGGACGTGTTGGCGCAATGCTTGGGCCGACAATTGCAGGTCAGTTACTTGCCGCAGGTTTTGGAGCAGCAGGGGTAATCTCAGCAGCCATTCCTTGTATCGTGATTTCAGCCGTATTTATGTTGATTCTGGTTCGTCGCTTACAAACCCAAGCTTAATTTCTTGATGTGCAAAATAGCTCGCAATCGCGGGCTATTTTTTTAACTGAAATTTCATTTCTATTCTTCAGCCATAAACAAATCGAATATCTCCCCTAAGTTTTGAATCATGCCTAGTATCAAAAATGTCTAGTATCGAATCTCCATAGAAGCGAATTTGCCCAAGTTTCTTTATGATTTAAATCAGCAGCCATTTTATTTTTAACCCTAAGCCTAAATACTACAATTTATTTTGTTATATGCTTAACAAAAATGACAACACGCAAATAACGGACTGCGAATTATGCAAAACAATACCGCTTTGATTGTAGTAGATGTACAAAATGGTTTTACCCCAGGGGGTAATTTAGCTGTGGCCCATGCGGATCAGATCATTCCGAACATTAACCAATTGGCGCAGTATTTTGACAATATTGTGATTACCCAAGATTGGCATCCAGAAAATCATGTTTCATTTGCTCAAAATCATGTGGGTAAACAGCCTTTTGAAACCATCAAATTAGAGTATGGAACTCAAGTTTTGTGGCCAGCGCATTGTGTTCAAGGCACGCCAGATGCTGAACTGCATCCAGATCTAAATTTACCCAGTGCACAATTGATTATTCGCAAAGGTTTCCATGCGCAGATCGACAGCTATTCTGCCTTTATGGAAGCGGATCAAAAGACCACCACCGGCTTGGCAGGCTATTTAAAAGAACGTGGCATTGATACGGTGTTTATCGTCGGCATTGCGACAGATTTTTGTGTGGCGTGGACGGCAATCGATGCCTGCAAACTCCGCTTTAAGGCGTATGTGATTTCAGATGCAACCAAAGGAATTGACCTCGATGGTTCATTGCAACATGCCTGGCAAGATATGCTGGCAGCCGGGGTGAAACGCCTGTATGTCAAAGACGTGATTCAACAATTCCAAGCCAGTTAAAGTTTTAAAATTCCAGAAAACTTATTTGATGACTGTTTAGATCGATGATTTATGCCTATTGCGAATTGTGAATGCCGGAGCATTTATGGCAGGGTATGCCTACAAACATATTTAATATGGACATCGACATGTCAGCGTTATTGCGCTTTACGCAATTTATTCAAAAAACTTTTGCCTTATGGGTGATTTTATTTGCAGGTATTGCGCTACTTGCACCTGATCTTTTCATTTGGCTAAAAGCGTATATTCCATGGTTGCTCGGCATCATCATGCTGGGTATGGGCATGACCATGACGGTGGATGACTTTAAAGGCGTGTTGCAAAGTCCCAAAGCCGTGTTTATTGGCGTTGTAGCGCAGTTTGTGGTGATGCCGGGACTGGCGTACCTGTTATGCAAGATGATGAACCTGCCTTCGGAAATCGCGATCGGGGTGATTCTGGTGGGCTGCTGTCCAGGCGGCACTGCATCGAATGTGATTACCTATATGGCCAAGGGCAATACCGCTTTGTCGGTTGCCTGTACGTCGGTGTCTACTTTACTTGCACCGTTGCTCACGCCTGCCATTTTCTATTTATTGGCCAGTCAATGGATTGAAATTAATGCCAGCTCGATGTTTATCTCGATTCTACAAGTAGTGTTGTTCCCCATCATCCTGGGCTTGATTATTCGGACTGTACTGAAGTCAAAAGTGGAGTCTTATATTCAAGTCATGCCACTGATTTCTGTCATTGCGATTGTTGCGATTGTGGCTGCCATTATTGGCGGCAGTAAGGCTCAGATTTTGGAATCTGGATTACTGATTTTAGGCGTTGTCGCCTTACACAATGGCTTGGGCTATTTACTGGGTTTTTGGGCCAGTCGTTTGTTTAAATTACCCTATGCAGACTGTAAAGCAGTGGCAGTCGAAGTGGGGATGCAAAACTCAGGTTTAGGGGTTGCTTTGGCTGCGGTGCATTTTACGACATCCCCCCTTACTGCGGTGCCGAGCGCGATTTTTAGTTTATGGCATAACATTTCAGGGCCTGCATTGGCGACGTATTGGGCCAGTAAAGCCAATAAAATGAAATAATGGTTAAATGATCTCAATTTTGAATAGATGAAAAAAAGCCGAGCACATTAGCTCGGCTTTTTTTATGAATCCATTTTAAGAAGCTTTGGATTGTTTGGCTTTTAAAATTTCAGTTCTGAAGGTTTGTGCCAATTCTGCAACTTCACTGTCCATTCCGTTCATCATAAAGGCATGACGGGTCAGCACATTGGTTGGATTTGGCATGCTGACCAATTGGTAACGGTCAGAAATATCTTTAAGTAATTCATTGGGTAAATGAATGGCGCTTTCTTTTGCTGCCAGCTGTTGAACCAGACGTTCTGCAGCTTGCACAGGCGTCAGGTGCATAGCCTCGACATGACTTGAAATTGCACTACGGGTTTGTAAAACAAAGCGCTTTTCTTCACGATAGCGTTTGTACAATACATCCGACAATAACTGGAATACGGTACTGATCATCATTAAACATTGCACTGCATTTGGCGTTTCCACCGACATGCTGATGGTTGCGCCATGTTCATCAAATTTATGTACGGTAGAAATATCTGAACTGTTTAATTTGTAGTGTTGAACACAGAGTTCCGCGGTTTTGTTCAGGAAAATCTGGCATAAATTGAAATAAGGAACAGAGACTGTTTTATTGACCGAATCCAGAAGCTGTTTTGGATCATAGAACTGGATATTCAATGCAACACAGTGGTCATCCAGGACCACAGGTTTAGACTCTTTGGTTTTGTTTTTTGCCTGGGCATTCTGCTGTGCTTGCGCCACTGCGACAGCGGCATTGTGCTGTTCTTGTTCTAAGGCCTGGGTCAAGGTCTGAATTTCATGTTTTAGGCGGGATTCATTATTGATACGCGCCAAATATTCAGTCCGGCTTGGACGGGCAATGGCACGATAAGCTAACCATAATAGACCGTGAATCATCAGCGATAATAAAATCGCCAGCCACTGGGTACGTAAAATTTCACCAATGCTGGATTGAATTAAAGTGATTTCAATGGTGCCGACTTTTTTCTCATTT
The DNA here is from genome assembly GCF_052712855.1 of Acinetobacter sp. F16. Classification (NCBI taxonomy): domain Bacteria; kingdom Pseudomonadati; phylum Pseudomonadota; class Gammaproteobacteria; order Moraxellales; family Moraxellaceae; genus Acinetobacter; species Acinetobacter sp. F16. Next base: position 90,231 of record NZ_JBRATK010000008.1, on the reverse strand, counting down.
TGCAGGGCCTCACGAACAAACACTTCACCTTGACGTGTCTTGGTTAAACCACCTGTAGCAAGCACCTGATTATTCGCATCTAAAATGCGAATAGAGGCAACACTCGGGTTGGTTGCATAACGGTCGGCCAGTAATGCTAGGGACACGGTATTGGCGGGTTCAAGCTCGGATAGGCTGTCTGTGACCAGTTGCGTGGTCATCAGTTGTCCCTGACTGGCGCGATTTGCATTCAGTTGGTGTGTCGTCGCAAGTACCAGTAAAAAAGTGTGTAAAGCAAAACTTACAATCAGTAGGCTAGCAAATAGCCCTTGTCTAGGCGCATTCAACGTAAACTTCCAAGGCATTTATGTTCAAATTCGATTATGATTCTTACAATAGTTGTAGCTCAGATCCGAGTCAATTCATGCGAGAAATCATTCTTATATCATTTTTGGGACCAGACCAGCCTAATCAATTTACACGATTAATGCAGGTATTGTCCGTACACTCTTTACAAATTTTAGATGTTGGACAAGCCGTCATCCACAACCAACTGACTTTAGGTATTGTTGTTTCGTCAGATGACCAAACTGCTACAGCATTAGCCATGAAGGAGATCTTGATTCTAGCACATGATATTGGTTTAACTGTGCGCTTTAAACCAATCTCTACATCAGAATATGATCAATGGGTCAGTGAAGGCGGGCAGACCCGTTATATCGTGACTGCGCTTGCACCAGAATTAACTGCATCACACTTGCAGGCGGTCACGAATATTGTGTCTAACCAAGGCTTTAATATTGAAACTGTAACCCGTTTGTCGGAGCGTCCAAAGCTCGCGGGTCAAAGCGATGGACCAAAACGTTCTTGCGTACAGTTTGGCTTGAAAGGGCAAATGCTGGATGCCACGGCAATGCGTGCATCTTGCTTGCTTTTATCGACTGAACTGAACGTCGATGTTGCAGTTCAAGAAGACAATGCTTACCGCCGTAATCGCCGTTTAGTCTGCTTCGACATGGACTCGACCTTAATTGAACAAGAAGTCATTGATGAGCTGGCGATTGAAGCCGGTGTAGGCAAGCAAGTCGCTGAAATCACTGAACGTGCCATGCAAGGGGAACTTGATTTCCAGCAAAGTTTCCGGGCGCGTGTCGCCTTATTAAAAGGTATGGATGCTTCTGTTTTACCCCAAATTGCTGAGCGTTTAACGGTGACTGAAGGCGCAGAACGTCTGATTTCAACCTTGAAAGCCTTGGGTTATCGAACAGCTATTCTGTCAGGCGGTTTCCAGTATTTTGCTGAATATTTGCAAGAAAAACTGGGTATTGATGAAGTACATGCCAATTGCCTGGACGTTGTCGATGGTATCGTGACAGGTGAAGTCAAAGGTCATATTGTTGATGGGGCACGTAAAGCCTTCCTGCTGCGTGAACTTGCCGAACGAATGGGTATTTCACTGGAACAGGCCATTGCTGTAGGCGATGGCGCGAATGATTTGCCGATGCTGTCGATTGCCGGTTTAGGTGTGGCATTCCGTGCCAAACCTTTGGTTCGTCAAAATGCAAATCAGGCCATTTCAAGCGTAGGTTTAGATGGTGTGTTGTATCTGCTTGGTGTGCATGATAAAGATTTAAGTCGTGCCTAACTATCCGACCTAACTATTGAAGTTTATTGACAAAACGCGACATTGTTGTCGCGTTTTTTTGTTGTAAAAACAGTCAAAACACGATGAGCGGTCAACTTGGATTGCCGATAAAAACAACAATCAATCCGTTCGGGAAAAATATTTTTTTAATGCTTTTAAGGCGTTGTTTTTTTGTAATGACACGGCAAGTCTGTACCCATCTCACTTCCAGAAAAAGTTAAAAATAAAAAAGTGTAATGACAAAATAATGTTGCGACAAGGTGTGTCGCTTTCTGAAAATACAAGACTTTTTTTCTTTAAAAAACTACGCATAATGCTTGCATAGAGATTGATATAGACATATTCATCATTTATTTAACGGTATCGGGAATCAGGTTTAGACAAACATTCAATGTCCAAATCTTATCTTAGACGGAGGTTTTTATGGTTACAGCGAATTTAGCAACCATCGTAGGCTTAAGCTTGATCGCGGCTGCTTTGATAGCTGTTTTCTTCTCGCCTTATCGTCGTTTGTTAAGCTTTATGTTTGCAGGTATGCTGTTTTGGGGATTGATAGAAGTTGTCCGCTTCGGTACACAAATGGTCTTTGAATTGCCCATGACCTATAGCTATCTTACTGCGTCAATGTCAGCAATGGGCGTGGTGGCCATGCTTTTGTTACGCGAAGATCGTCGTGCAGAACGTGCTTTGACTGAACGTCGTTGTATTGAACATACGCCTGTATATGAAGAAGACCAGCAGCACTGCTCAAGCCGTTAAATCGACGTATTCAAGAATTTTAAAAAAGATGTGCCAGGCGCACATCTTTTTTTGTCCGTTCAATATTGTTATACAAAGCCTTACTTCAAAAAACATAACTTATGTTAGGATAAGTCGTCAATTTTCCAACAATTACAATAGGCTTAAATGTCATGAAACTATCTTCGATTCCTGTCGTAAAATTACCACTGGTCGATGTAAGCACGGATCCGCTTGATTTATTAGTTGCGGGCTTGGCTTTGCGTATGAAGCAACTGGCTCGCACCAGCCCAAAATTTATTGAGTTAGTTCATGAACGTCAATTTCGTATCCAGATTGGTACAGATTTAGGCGTTGCGCGCCAAATCATCGTAAACAATGGACAGATTGATACTGTGTCTGGTGATGCTGAAAAAGCGGACTTTATTTTACAGTTTGCCGATAGTGAGCAAGGCGTAAAAACCTTAATGAAAGGTGATCCAACCGCTTTCATGACCGGCATGCAAAATGGCAGCATTAAAATGGAAGGTGATTTTGGCCTTTTGGTTTGGTTTAACAAAGTAGCCAAACTGATTCCACCAAAATTACCAAAACCGGTACAAGAAAAAGTGAAAATGGTTCGTTCATTTATTCGTGAAAAAACTGGTAAGTAGCCTAAAGACTTATTGAGTAATTGATTTTCTGCTGTAAAGTACCCCCTTATTTTTAGGGGGTATTTTATGAAAAAATTAATTACAGCAAGTTTAATTGCCGCATCATTAACCATGACAGGTTGTGCGAGTATTATTTCAGGGTCAACACAAACACTGACATTTAAGTCAGTTCCTGAACAAGCATCAATTTCTATTGCAAATAAAGCTGGCGAAAAAGTACATACTGGAGTTACGCCTGCAACAGTAACACTTAAGCGTGGTAATGGATTCTTTAAACCAGCAGCTTATGATGTAACTTTTAAGAAAGAAGGATTTCAGACTAAAACAATTCAAGTCACTGGTACAGTGAATGGCTGGTATATCGCAAATATTATTTTTGGTGGCTTAATTGGATTACTGATTGTTGATCCTGCGACAGGGGCAATGTATACCTTAAATCCGAATGATATAAACGCGGTTCTTGAAGAGAATCAGAGTGCATCACAAAAAGGGCAACAATCTCTTACTGTTATGTTAGTTCAAGATATTCCAGCAGATATGATGATCCGAGCAAAATATATTACAACTCTCTAAGAGTCTAATTAAAAAAGCCCTCAGTCGAGGGCTTTTTTAATGGCTGATATTATTGCGTCGTTTATTCAACTTCCAGGTTAAAAGTCACCGGTCCGTCATTGACCAAATGGACTTTCATATCGGCTGCAAAAATGCCGGTTTGCACATTTTCAAATTGGGATTTGGCATAGTCCACCAATTGTTCATAAAGCGCTTTGGCTTCATTTGGCGGCATCGCTGGTCCAAAATCGGGACGCAAGCCTTTTTGTGTTTGTGCCATGAGGGTGAATTGTGAAACCAAGAGTAAGCCACCATCCGCTTGACTGACATTCCAGCCCATCTTGCCTTGCTCATCATCAAAGAATCGATATTTCAAGACCTTGTCGATCAGCTTTTTGCCTTTTTCAAGATTATCTTCTTTACCTAGGCCCAGAAACACCAAAATGCCTTTTTCAATTTCTCCGGTGGTTTGACCATCGACCACAACTTTTGCTTCAAGAACTCGTTGTAATAAGGCTCGCATAATTTAACCAAATCAGTTATTTCAAATTTGCTGTGAATTGTAGCAAATACACGCTTAAAGGCTTTAAAAAGTCGTGATGGGGATGGATTTAAAAAATCTCAATGTATGGATCAAGATCTAAGCATCTTTTTACCGACCGTGCTTTAGAGACAGTATTTTAAAAAAGGTTAAGCGTATTTTAAAGACGGATTGGAGCGATTTGAAAAAGAGGTGATGTTATTTTGGCCATGGATCAATGCGACATCATTTATTCAATAGTTTTCAGCATTTACGAAAACATTGGTTTGCTAGCTAAAAAAATATGCTTTAATGCTGGCAGTTGATAAAAACTGAAAGTTATATGTCCGCAATCATCCAATCGTTATTAGATACTGACCTGTATAAATTCACCATGTTACAGGTGGTTCTGCATAAATTTCCTCAAACTCATAGCGTCTACCATTTTCGCTGTCGCAATTTAGAAGATACCGTTTATCCACTCACGGATATTTTGGATGATTTGAATGAGCAGCTGGATTATTTATGTCAACTCAATTTTAAAGAAGATGAGTTGCAATATTTACGTAGCTTGCGTTTTATTAAAAGTGACTTTGTCGATTACCTAGAATTATTCCAGCTGAAACGACGCTTTATTAAAGCCAGTATTGATGATCAGGGCCGTTTGGATATCTGGGTTGAAGGCCCGATGGTTCAGGCGATGATGTTTGAAATCTTTGTGCTGGCGCTGGTGAATGAACTGTATTTCCGGCGTATCCGCAGTGATGAGGTTTTGGCAGAAGGTGAACGCCGTTTGCAAGCCAAAATGGCGTTGCTTAAAAAGTACGAACAAGAACAAAATCCGAATGACCCACCGTTTTTAGTGTCCGACTTTGGTACACGCCGCCGTTATAGTTATGCCTGGCAGAAGCATGTCATTACCGAGTTTAATCAGGCCGCTCCATATATTTTCCGTGGTACCAGCAATGTTTTGATTGCCAAAGAACTGGGCATTACCCCCATTGGCACCATGGCACATGAATTTCTGCAAGCCTTTCAGGCTTTAGATGTGCGCTTACGTAATTTTCAAAAACTGGCGCTGGAAACCTGGGTGCAGGAATACCGGGGTGATTTAGGAATTGCCTTGACCGATGTGGTCGGTATGGATGCCTTCCTGCGTGATTTCGATTTGTATTTTGCCAAACTGTTTGATGGCCTGCGTCATGATAGTGGCGATCCCTATGAATGGGGCGATAAAGCTTATGCCCACTACAAAAAACTGAAAGTGGACAGCAAAAGCAAGATGCTGACTTTTAGTGACGGGCTGAATCTGGAAAAAGCCTGGGATTTGCATCAGTACTTTAAAGACCGTTTCCAGGTGAGCTTTGGTATTGGCACCAATTTAACCAATGACTTGGGCCAAACTCCACTCAATATTGTGTTGAAACTGGTGGAATGTAACGGTCAATCGGTGGCTAAAATTTCCGACAGTCCAGGTAAAACCATGACGGATAACGATACTTTCCTGGCTTACTTACGTCAGGTGTTCGAAATCACCGAAACTGAACAACAGTGACTTTTCTATAGCTGATTTTTTGCTAAAAGAATGCAAAAAATCAGCATAATAGTAAAAATGAGTTGTGCTAAGATCAGCAATGTTGATCTAAATAAAACTCGAAAAAGTATGACTGTTTCTACATTTAATTTTGGTCTGCTCATTGAAGCAGAAGAACTCTTGCCCCATCTGGGCAGTGAGAAATTGCGTATTGTCGATTTAAGCCGTAGTTCTGTTTATGATCAATTGCATATTCCGCATGCGGTTCATGTCAAGCCTAAACAGCTGGTTCGTCAAGAAGAACAGGCCTCGGGTCTACTTCCCGATGTGGATGGCTTAAAAGCACTGATTGAATATCTGAATATTTCTCCAGGGCATCACGTCGTCGCTTATGACGATGAAGGCGGTGCATGGGCAGGACGCCTGATCTGGAATTTGCATTGCCTCGGTTTTGAAAATACCAGTTTACTCAATGGCGGGATTCATGCCTGGCTGGCTGCAGGTTTTCCAACTTCGTCAGATGTCGAAAAATTAGTGCCTGTCACAGATCTGGTTGAAATTAACCAGGCTAAAATTGACCAGTACCGGATTGAATACCCACAACTTCTTGATCAAGTTCAAAACCATAAAATTCAAGTGTGGGATTGCCGGACTGAAGATGAATATACCGGACTTCGACTTGCAGCGCGACGCGGCGGTCACATTCCAAATGCCCGACATTTTGAATGGAGTACTGCCCTTAATCGTGAAAATCATTTAAAATTACATCCCTTAGAACGCACTCAACAACGCTTAGAACAATTGGGATTCAATTTAAATGAACCTGTGGTGGTCTATTGTCAGTCCCATCACCGTTCGGGTTTAGCTTATATTTTGGGTCGATTACTCGGTTGGAACATTCAAGCTTATGATGGTGCGTGGAGTGAGTGGGGCAACCGCCTCGACAGTCCGATTATTACCGGAGAGTTACCGTCTTGAGTTTCGCATCACGTTTAAAAAAACAAATTTTTATTCAAGCACAACGTGTTGTGCCACAACACCAGTTATCACGTGTGGTGGGGAAACTCGCAGCCAGTGAAAACCCGATTGTCAAAAATACCGTGATTCAGGCTTTTAAAGCCCAATATGGCATTGACATGTCGATTGCTGAACAAAGTAATGCATTGAAATATAAGTCGTTCAATGAATTTTTTACCCGTTCATTAAAAGACGGTGTCCGTGCAATTGATGACAGTCCTAACAGTATTGTTTCACCTGCAGATGGTGCGATTTCACAATTGGGCAAAATTGAAGATGGCGATATTTTTCAGGCCAAAGGTCAAAGCTTTTCAGTTGAAAAATTGATTGCCGACCCACAACTGGCAGAACCGTTTAAAAATGGCCAGTTCGCAACCGTGTATTTATCGCCTAAAGATTATCACCGTGTGCATATGCCTTTTGCGGGAACTTTGACTGAAACTTTATATGTGCCAGGCGAATTGTTCTCGGTGAATCAGACCACTGCGGAAAATATTCCGGGTCTGTTTGCACGTAATGAACGTATGGTGTGCCTGTTTGATACTGAACTGGGCCGTATGGCTGTGGTTCTAGTCGGTGCCATGATTGTTGCCGGTATTGAAACAGTGGCGACAGGTAAGGTGAAACCTACGGGCCGTCTGGAACTTAACCAGCACAACCTGTTCCTTGAAAAAGGTGCAGAACTTGGCCGTTTCTATTTAGGTTCAACAGCTGTGATTTTATTTGAACAAGATAAAATGCAGTGGGATGCGATGTTTAAAGCCAACTCGGTTGTGGTGATGGGTGAAGCTTTGGGGCATACGGTTTAATCATATTCCTCCTCCCTCTGGGATGAGGTGAGGTGGAGGGGCTTTTAAAAACGACCTCTCCCTTGCGGACTCGAAATATATTTCGAGAATCCTCATCTCCTAGCAGGAGAGGGAATTTAAGCTATAAAAAAGAGCCTCATATGAGGCTCTTTTTTACATTCTAGAAGACGTTAATCTTCTGAATTAGCGTTTCACCACAATAGAATCAATCCCGCTGCGTTGTAAAGTTTGCTGTGCAATCAGTGCTGCATCAGCAGAATCATAAGGGCCGGAAATCACCCGATACCAAGTTTGTCCATTTTCAACCGATTTAACCACATCGGCAGATAAACCATTCAGAATAATTTCAGCGCGACGAGCATCGGCACTATCCGGATCAGAATAGCTACGGACTTGAAGAATATAACTTGGCTGATGGGCAACCGGAGCTTCAGCACTTTCAAGGCCTGGCTCAGTGGCTTCCGTGTTAATGGTCGGTTTTTCTTCAGGTGCTTCAACAATCACCACTGCTTCTGAATTTTTCGTTTCAGGCACCGCCTGATCAGGAATAGGCGTGACTTGCTGTTGAGGCAATAAATCGTAGAAACGATAATCCTTGTTGGTATCTTCCTGGTAATGTTCAGAATTAATCTGATTCTTCGGCTGAACAGGTGCCCACGGTTTCCATAGCATCAAGGCTACAGCAAAACTCAGCACGATTAAAATGACGACAAGTGTTCCAAGCCATGCCGGAATCAATGGCTTTTTAGGCTTATTCGGTCGCTCAGATACACCGCGTTGCGTTTTTCCAAACACGTGGACTTCCTTTTATTTTAATTACATGGATGTAGGGGCAGATACGCCTAATAATTCTAAACCATTACGTAAGACTTGCTGTACATTTACTGAAAGGAGTAAACGTGCTTGCGTAAGTTCAGCATCATCATTGAGTACTTTATGCTCATTATACCAACCATGGAATAATGCTGCCAATTCTTTCAGATAGTTCCCCACCTGATGCGGTTCAAAACTGTTTGCTGCACGAATCACAATTTCAGGATACGCGGCAAGTTTCGCTAAAATTTCAGTTTCAGCATCAAGATCAAGTTTCGCTGCAAATTGACGCGCATTTACGGCATCAAAATTCACGTTGGTAGAGGCTGCTTTTTCAAGCATACGGCAAATACGCGCATGTGCATATTGGATGTAATACACCGCATTGTCTTTGCTTTGTGACACAGCAAGGTCAAGGTCAAAGTCAATGTGCTGTTCAGATTTACGCATTACATAATAGAAACGCGCTGCATCATTACCGACTTCTTTACGAAGGTCACGTAAAGTCACGAATTGGCCTGAACGAGATGACATTTGCACCATCTCGCCGCCACGCCATAGACTCACGAACTGAACCAAAAGCACAGTCAATTTTTTAGAGTCATAACCCAACGCATCAATTGCCGCTTTTACACGTGCGATATAACCGTGGTGATCTGAACCCCAGATATCCACGATGTCGGTATAACCACGTTGTAATTTGTTTAAATGGTAAGCAATGTCAGAGGCAAAATACGTGGTTTGACCATTACGGCGTTTCACCACACGGTCTTTTTCATCGCCAAATTCAGTCGATTTAAACCAGATATTGCCATCTTGTTCATACAGATAACCACGTTGATCTAAAGTTTCTAAGGCTTCGTCAATTTTCGCAGTTAAAGATTCTTCACTGAACCATTGGTTGAAGTTTACACCAAATTCGCCAAGGTCATCTTTGATGTCATCAAGAATGGCTTTTAAGGCTGCTTGTAAAAATACACGGTAGCCTTGACCAATGAGTTGTTGTGAATTGAAAATCAAACCATCGATGTGTTTTTCTTTATCGCCTGAAAGCACAACTTTGTTGCCATCTGCATCAGGTTCAGCCGCAAATTGAACATCTTCAGGTACATCTTTATAAACATCAGCAACAGGGCGTACATATGCGTCGCCATCTTTGTTGATAATGCTTTGCGCGATTTCTTTAACATAGTCGCCTTGATAGGCATTTTTTGGAAATACCAGTTCTTGACCGGTGAGTTCCAAATAACGTAAGTAGGTTGATGTTGCCAAGATATCCATTTGACGGCCGGCATCATTGACATAATATTCACGGTCTACTTTAGCACCTGTTGCTTCAAGCAAGTTGGCAACAGTCATACCATAAGCTGCACCACGACCATGACCTACGTGCAGGCTAGAAGTTGGATTGGCAGAAACAAATTCCACTTGAATGCGTTTTTCAGCATTGGCCTGAGTGCGACCGAATTGATCTTTTTGTGCCTGAATCTGATCAAGAACAGTAAAGTGCTGGTCGGCATTTAAAAAGAAATTAATAAAACCTGGACCGGCAATTTCTGCTTTACTGATATCGGCAACTTCAGGAAGGCTGGCGAGGATTTTTTCCGCGAGATCACGAGGCTTCATGCCCGCAGCTTTAGAACCCATCATCGCGATGTTTGAGGCGAAGTCACCGTGGCTTCGGTCTTTGGTTCGCGTTAAGTTGCCACTGTTATTAAAGTCGGATGGGAGTACACCTTCAGCTTGAAGAGATTGCACTGCATGTTCGAGAGCTGCTTGGATTGCCGTATTCATAATCAGTCGAAAAATAAACGTCGCGGAAAAACAGCAAATATAGCAAATTTCACCGTCTTTAGGTGAACCCATTTGTATTGAATGAATCTTGTCCGACAGTCTACCTATAAAGGAAGCAGATAAAACCGGGAAAAGATTCCAAAAAGCATGATTTGTGGCATATTGGAGGGCTTAAAAGAATGAACAGAGCAGCAGCATATGCAAGCGGAACGCCCCACGATTATCGGTAATATTCCCAAACTTCCAGCAAAATGGGCCACGGTCGTGATGCCGTTTATTTTGTCTGGCCTGATGAGTGGCATTATTTCCTTTATTAATATGCTGCGTAATCTGGGCTGGATCGATGGCTTTATGAATTTATGGTTCCATAACTGGATGATTTCTTGGGCTTTTGCTTTTCCAATTGTATTGATTCTTTTACCTCTTGTACGCAAATTGACAGGCAAACTGGTCGATCTGCCTGCTCAGAATTCGCCCAAGTAAATCAATTTTTAGTCCGTAACTGTTGTTTTTATGAATCCGCTTTATTGATTTTAAACAAAGCCTTAAAGCACTACATCGACCAAAGCGCGAATAATCCCAAGCACCAAACCAATAAATGCACCGACCACCACACCATTGACGCGAATCATGTGCAGATCGCCGCCGACTTCATTTTCAATTTTGTCGATCATTTCTCGTGAATCCCATTCGTGAATCCGTTCGCTAATAAAACGAATGACTTTTTCACTGTACTGGTCACTTAAATTGACCGCAATTCCACTCATACGGTCATTCAGCAACTGACGCACCGCAGGGTTGGAAATGATATTTTCACCGACTTGCTGAATGGCCACACGTAGGTTTTGTGCAATGCCTGAATCTGGTTTGCGTAAATCGGCTTTAATCGCATCACAGAGAATGACTATCGCACCGCTAATAAAATTCAGCACTTGTGGACTATCCAGCAAGGCATCCTTGGTGCTATTTAAGCGGTGACTGGCACTGCTTTCATCATCCGCCAGTTGCAGCATTAACTGCTGTCCCATGTCTTCAATTTTTTGACGCCAAGGATGCTGCGGATCGGCAAGCATCGATTCAACCCGTTCCACCAGTGAATCAATGGTGCGTTGCTGTACATCAATGCCAATCCAGCTTGCGCCTTTCGCCAGTTTCCATACTCCTAATTCTTTGAACAACGTGCGGGTCAGCTGACGGGTTTCTTCGGGATGAGACATCACCCATTCATGGGCTAAATCGAGTCCGCGTTGTAAGACATCCTGATGAAAGTCATTTTCCAGAACCGCACGCAGCATTTCACTGGCTAAGGTATTGATTTGGGTGTTACGAACCCATTGCACGCTATTATTTTGAATAAAGCGTCCAATTTGCTCCTGCCCCACAAATTCAAAAATTTTCGGCACGGTTTGCTGAATGACTTGGGTCACTTGAGCGTTATTTTCAGCTTTGGCTAGCCATTGCCCCACAGCAAGGCTGAGGTCGGTACTTTGTAGACTTTTCTCGACCACTTGCGGCGATAAAAAGTTTTCCTGTACAAAACGTCCCATCGACTCGGCTATTCGCGCTTTATTGCGCGGAATAATTTCGGTGTGATCACGCATGAATTTAGGAATCGGCATTTTCCCGAACGGGTTGCGGAACAGCACGGTAATGGCATACCAGTCCGCCAAGCCACCCACTACGCCCGCTTCAGCACCGAGCATCAAAATATGAATCAGCCAGACATATTCAGGAATCAGCTTGGCAACCACCATCAACACTAACCATGTTACAACAGCCATGATTAAGGCAATGGTGGCAAAGCGTTTACTGCGTTGCAAACTCGGGATGGTGGACGCTTCCGCTGTGGTCATGCAATATTCCTGTCTATGTGTGGCGCATGGTTATTTTGTTTTGGCTGGCACCGGTAGTGGTAGAACTTGTCCAGTTGGACCGAGTCCATATTTTTGGCCTAAAGATTTTAAAATTAAATAGGCATCAAAGGCATCATCGGGTGCTTTTTTCTGATCTTTATAACATTCAATGGTATAGGAAACTTGAACCGGGTCAATATTGACCACGCGCGGCATATCATAAAACGGGTCAGGCCAGAAACCCGGGTAACGACGATAATAGCCGTATGGATAGTACATTGGGGCTGGGTAGACCACCGCCTGGCGTGGTGGCTGGCTACGGTTACTTGGGTCATTCAGCACTTTAAAATAGCGAAATCCATTTTGTACGGTGGTTTGGGCGGCTTTAACCAGAGTAATTTCTTCCGCTGTACCAAAACTCATATTGGGACGTGCCAGGAAGCTGATGCGATAGCTCTGTGAGTTCAAAGGCGTATTGCTGAATTGACCTAGTTGGTCAAAAGTCAGCGGTTTTGAAGGCGTCATGGCACAGCCAGAGAGGGCAATTGCCGCCACTATGCTTAGACCTATAATGCGGTTCTTCATGTTAAACCTCCATACCATTTACTGTGTGAGGGAGGAGACACAATAAATGTTTAGAAACTGCTGTTGGGTTGGGTTAAAAATTCGAGCTCTTCTGCAGTCGAGGGACGCGCTAAAATTTGATTACGGTGCGGATAGCGCCCGAAACGCTCAATAATGGCTTTATGCATTTTTTCGTAATCCAGATTCATCGAATTACCCAGTCGCTGAAACAATTTTAACGCGAATTCGTGGATCAGTTTCGATTCGCTGTGCATAAAGGGCATGTATAAAAACGCACGTTGTTCCGGGCTTAACTGCTTGTCTAAATCCAGGCTAATCGCCTCTTGGGCAAGGGTCAGGGCTAAAGCATCCTGGGCAAAGGCCTGCGCTTGATCCCGGAACAAATTACGTGAAAACTGGTCCAGCACAATAATTTCAGCCAGGCGGCCTTCTGCAGTTTTGCGCCAGGACCAAAGCTCGGCTTGTGCCGCTTGCTGGTGAATATCACGAAACTTTTGATTAATTAATCCATCAAAATCATTACTTTTTGCAAACCATAAGGGCTGTGTTTCCGGGCTAAACCAAAAGTCCAAAATATCCTGATAATTCATAATATTTACAATTCCTTAGCACTTATTATTCAATACAATCACAAATTGTAGGTGTCTTATAGAGTAACTTTGTGATAAAAATTTGCCAGAAATAAAATCGCCCTTTTGCTTGAAAACTATACAGGGTGTAATGTAGCAGCCAAAAATCACGTTATACTGCTATAAACTGATGATTTTATTTTAGTAGTTCTATTTAGTAGTTATCTTCCGATAAGCGAGATTGTAATGAGTCAACCCGAATCGACCTCTCAAGTGGTATTACCAGCTTGGGTGGATTCTTCGCTGTTTAAAGGCATGTTGCGCGGTATTGAGCGTGAAAGCCTGCGTATGCAAAGCAATGGTTTTTTGTCGCAAGCATCGCATCCAAAAGCATTCGGGTCGGCTTTAACACATCCGAATATCACCACAGACTATTCAGAAGCCTTGATGGAGTTTATTACCCCTCCGCAAGACAGCATTAAAAAAGCCCTAGATTATTTAGAAGATATTCATGCGGTTGCTCATCGCCATTTGGAAAATGGTGAAAAACTGTGGCCCTTGTCGATGCCCTGCATGCTCGATGATAACGAAAGCAATATTCGTTTAGCGCAGTATGGCACGTCCAATGTCGGTCGTTTTAAGACCTTATATCGTCATGGCTTGGGCGTGCGTTATGGTCGCCGCATGCAGACCATTTCCGGGGTACATTATAATTTATCTTTCCCTGACCAGGTCTTTGAAGCCCTGCAACAACAAGAAAGCGATGAAGCTTTAAAAAGTTTAAATTTACAGGATTATCGCAGTCATCGTTATTTTGGCTTAATTCGTAACTTTATTCGTTTAACCCCATTGGTGATGTTCCTGGTTGGGGCCAGTCCTTCAGTATGTCAGTGCTTTATGACTGGACGTGAACATCATTTACTGCCTTTATTAAAGGGAACTTTATTCCTTCCCTATGCCACCGCACTGCGGATGGGCAATTTTGGCTATCAGAATTCTGCACAGAAACAATTGGGCATTCACTACAATAGTTTGTCTGGCTATTTAGACGGTTTGAAGAAAGCAGTAAAAACCCCTTATGCACCGTTTAGCCGTTTAGGTTTAAACGATGAACAGGGCGAGCCGACTCAGATCAATGACCATGTGCTGCAAATTGAAAATGAATACTACAGTCTAGTCCGTCCGAAACAGGTGCCTCAAGCTGGAGAAACCCCATCTGAAGCGCTTGAAAATCGCGGGGTGAGTTATGTTGAATTGCGTGCGGTGGATGTCAATCCATATAGCCCAATCGGGATTGATGAACATACAGCAGCATTCCTGGAAGTATTGGCACTGCACTGTTTATTACAAGAGAGTTCGGAATTACTGGATCAAGAACAAGAACAGATTGAGCGTAATCAGGCAGAAGTGGTCAATCGTGGCCGTGCGCCAAATGCATTGATTATTGATGCGGCGGGTGAACATGCCATTGAAGACTGGTCACGTGCGCATGTCACCGAAATGCAAGCTTTGGCTGATTTACTGGATGCGACCTATAATACCGATATATATTCAGCCGCATTGACCGTCATGCTGAAACGCATTGATGAAGTAGATGAAACCCTGTCTGCACAAGTGATTGCCGATACTTTAGAAAATGGCGGCACATGGAGTTTTGGCAGTTTCATGGCACAACAGCATGCAACGACCTATGAGCAGCATCAATTAAGCCCCGAGACCCTGTCTTATTTTGATGATTTAGCGGTGCAGTCACTGCAACAACAACAGCAACTCGAACAGGATACCAGCCTCAGTTTTGAGCAATATCTTGCCGATTATCGATAAAAATTAAGAGGATTCACCATGCAATGGAGTTATCGCTTCGTGAGTGGTTTTTTGTTTTTGGCCAGCGTCATTGGAATGGCGTTTGCGTTGTATCTGGAACACGTACAAGGGCTTGAACCTTGTCCGCTGTGTGTGTTTCAACGCATCGGCCTGATTGGCTTGGGGATTGTTTCTCTGGTCGCTTTTTTGCATAACCCGAATTCAAATGCGGTTAAACGTATTTATGCCTTGTTGGGTTCAATCAGTATTCTCTGGTCAGCAGGTGTGGCAGCGCGTCATGTTTGGCTGCAAAATTTGCCACCCGATCAAGTGCCAAGTTGTGGCCCGGGCCTGGATTACTGGGTCAATACCTTGCCTTTAAAGTCGGTGTTTGAACAGGTACTGACCGGTTCGGGCGAATGTGCCAAAGTGGACTGGACCTTCTTGGGGCAATCCCTTCCAGTGTGGTCACTGGCTTTCTTTGCACTGCTGGCCTTGATCAGTTTGTGGCAACTGCTGCGTAAATATCCGTTTGCAACGCATAAGTCTGCCAAGAAAAAATAAACAAAATTATAAAAAAGCCAACCTCATGTTGGCTTTTTTATGGTCAATTTAAGTCAAGGCAATGCCGGATAAGTCTTCCAGCTGCAGCCTATATTCATGCACATGGTCGTTCACCTGCTCATCTTCCGGTGGATAAAACCATTTCACAATTTGCTCAGCCACACTGGGGTGAGAGTGAAGCTCAAAATGGTTTAAGCCATAAAAAATGGCTTTATGCGATTCAGGCACTTTCAATTGAAAGCGTGGATTTGGATGCTCGCCTAAAGCACTTTTAATATTCACCAGATAATCACCCAGTACATTTAAAGGGCGATTTTTTCTATTTTCATAGGCAATGGAACCGGCAACAAAAAAGGTATTGATGTGAGAAGGCAGGGGAGCGGGTTTGCGGTTGTCATCCATACCGCCAATTCGTGCAAGATTATGTTCCCAGTCATCATCACGTACGCTGCCATAACGTAAATCCAGAATGCCGTTACTGCGGATATTGACGATATGCCGGACGATTTTCACAAAGGGAAAATGTCCCAGTTTATCTTGCATGATAAAACCAAAACGTTCCAAAACAGCACCATGATGCGGTGAACCTAAACAGACCAGATTTTCTGTCAGATGGATCCAAGGGTACATATTCTGTTTGCCATAAAATAAGGCGCTGCGTAACACCAAGCCCCCCATACTATGCCCGATTAAATCAATGCTGGTAATCTGCGGGTTACGGCGAACCAGGTCTTCCAGGGTATTGGCCAGACTGCGCCCATTGGCCGAGATCCGGCGCCCGGTGTTGTAGTTGAGGTAGAGCATGGTGTTATTGTCACGTTGTGCCAAGAGCTTCTCACCAATGCCACCGTATCGATGGTTGGACCACTCTAAATGCGATAGGCACAAACCATGCACAAAGATCACCACCCGACCAGATAAATCGCCTTTTTGCAGTTCCCCATAGTGATCGTATAACACCATGGGCAGGGCCATCGGATTTTGATATTTGAGTAAATAGTCCCCAAGTACCCCATTCAGCATACCGACTAAAAAGTGCAGTGATGGAGTAAGCGGTTTATCATGTAATTTTGGGTATTTTTCAATAATCTGGCGTAAGCCCGGCGCAAGTAAATAGAGACCGGAATTGAGTAAGGTATCGTAGGAGAACTGGTACAGTTTTTCGACGTAAGGAATTCGCTGTAACTTTTTCGAGCGCTGTTCACTCATGCCAAACAAGCTGATCATGATTTCGCGTTGAATGACCTGTATCAGGTCTTGTACTACATCCCCCAAACGGGTCGTGACCAATTGTGCCAAGCCTTCCAATACATCGGCTTGGCTGGGTGGAGTACGATCCCATTTACAATAGGTTTCATGCAATGGTGTTAAACTTGGCATTTTATCCTATCCTTATTTCTGACCAGGTCCCGCAGGCACTTTATTTTTTCTTGAGATCACGGTATAAATTCTTTGCTTTTAATCTTATAGGGTTCATCTCGAACAGCTTTTACAATAACGAGGATTGCGTTTTGGGATTAATTTTTTTGTCTGACAATTCCTGTTAAATGCAAATTAAAATAAGCTTGTCATGCGGTTCCCGTTTTAGAATAAATCAGATTCATTTAAATTAATATGAAATAAAAATCGATGAACATTATTTATTTACATGGATTCCAAAGCAGTGCCTTATCGATAAAAGGGCAACAGATTAAAGCATTCTGTCAGCAGCACACCGATTTTCAGGTTTATTTGCCTGATTTAAATATGCCACCGCAACAGGTTTTGGCTCATGTTTCGGATATGATTGCAGGTTTAGATCAAGTGGTGCTGATTGGCAGCAGTCTGGGGGGCTTTTATGCGACACAACTGGTCGCAAAACATGGCGTGCCGGCTGTTTTAATTAATCCTGCTATGCGACCATGGCAATTGTTTCATGATTTATTTGGCAGTGAACAGATTCCCTATGTGGTGAATGCCAAATGGACGCTGGATCATACCCACCTTGATCAACTGCAGCAGATGGCGCTGCCATTTGTACACGATGCAGACAAAATTTTAGTGTTATTACAACAAGGTGATGAAGTTTTGGATTATCGTGAAGCACAGCGTTATTATAGCAATGCTTCACATCAGTCCATGATCATCACTGAAGTAAATGGCAAGCATGCGATGGACAATTTCGCAGACAAAATACCGATGGCATTACAGTTTTTATCGGATTGTATAAAATAAGGAAACAGTACAACGTGTCTCAATATACGGCTCAATCACTTGAAGTTTTATCTGGTTTAGATCCGGTTCGTCGTCGTCCGGGCATGTATACCGATACCACTCGTCCAAACCATTTGGCACAAGAAGTCATTGATAACGCTGTGGATGAGGCACTTGCAGGACATGCCAATAAAATCACCGTGACGGTGTATAAAGATGGCTCTTTATCGGTAGAAGACAACGGTCGGGGTATGCCTGTCGATATTCACCCTGAATATGGTCAGAGCGGAATTGAAATTATCATGACCAAATTGCATGCTGGCGGTAAATTCAGTACCGATAACTACCAGTTTTCAGGCGGTTTACATGGTGTGGGCATTTCTGTGGTCAATGCACTGTCCAACCGGGTAGAAGTTGAAGTTCAGCGTCAAGGCAATGTCTATAAAATGGCCTTTGAGCATGGTGAAGCGGTTTCACAACTGGAGGTGTTACAAGGTAAAGCACCCAAGCGTGCCTCAGGCACCACGGTTCATTTCTGGCCAGATACAAAATATTTTGATTCACCCAAATTTGCCTTAAAAGCCTTAAAACATAATTTAAAAGCCAAAGCTGTTTTAGCGGCAGGCTTACAAATTGTTTATGTTGACCAAATCAATAACGAAAAAATTGAATGGCAATTTGAAAATGGTCTGGTTGACTATTTGATGGATGAATTGCAAGACCGTGACATTATTCCATGTCCTGCTTTTGTGGCGATAGGTGAAGCAGAACGTGCCAGTGCTGAATTTGCAATTTGCTGGAATGCTGAAGGCGGCGAACAGGTTCAGGAAAGTTACGTCAACCTGATTCCCACTGCGCAAGGCGGTACGCATGTGAACGGTCTGCGCTCAGGTGTAACCGATGCCATGCGCGAGTTCTGTGAACTGCGTAATTTATTGCCGCGTAATCTAAAGCTGTCTGCGGAAGATGTCTGGGATGGGGTGAATTACATTCTGTCTTTGAAATTTCAGGAACCGCAATTTTCAGGCCAGACCAAGGAACGACTTTCAAGTCGTGAAGCGTCTGCCATTGTGCTGAATATTGCCAAAGATGCATTCGCGCTGTGGTTGAATCAAAACTCCGATACAGCCATGCAGATTGCTGAAATCATGATTGCCAAAGCGGGTCGTCGTTTAAAAGCTGCTAAAAAAGTTGAACGTAAAAAGATTGTTGCCGGGCCAACTTTACCGGGGAAATTATCGGATTGCGTTGGGCATAGTTTGGATGAATCTGAACTGTTTATTGTGGAAGGGGATTCTGCCGGTGGTTCTGCGAAACAGGCACGCGATAAGAATTTTCAGGCAATCATGCCGATTCGCGGGAAAATTTTAAATACCTGGGAAGTGGCATCCGATGAGGTTTTGGCTTCTCAAGAAGTACATAATATTGCCATTGCGATTGGTGTGGATCCAGGCAGTGATGACCTTTCAGAATTACGTTATGGCAAAGTGTGTATTCTTGCCGATGCCGATTCGGATGGTTTACATATCGCGACATTATTGTGTGCATTGTTTGTGAAACACTTCCCAACCTTGGTAGAAGCAGGACATTTGTATGTGGCCATGCCGCCATTATTCAGAATTGACGATGGTAAAGACGTCCATTACGCACTTGATGAAGACGAATTAGAATCAATTTTGAAGAAAACCAAAACCAAAACCCCGCAAATCACCCGATTTAAAGGATTGGGTGAAATGAATGCCAGTCAACTTCGTGAAACGACTTTAGATCCGGATACTCGCCGTCTGGTACAGCTCGATTTGGATGACATGCAATTTACCGCAGGTCTGCTTGATAAGTTGCTTGCCAAGAAACGCGCCGGTGATCGTAAAGATTGGTTAGAGCAAAAAGGTAATTTGGCTGATTTGGTGGTCTAGTTTTAATCTTTTGGATAAGTACTTACTTACTCATAGTTATGAATAAAAAAGCCCGCTGGAATGCGGGCTTTTTTATCAGATCTCTAGGCTTTCTGACCACAGAAAGTAACCACCGTATTGGCTGGTCCTAAATTCTCCGCCTATAGCTTTGCCTTGTTCTGTGAGTAAATGTTTGCCATTGTCATTCAGGGTTAGAAAACCTTTTTCGACAAACTTATCCAGTAAATCAGTAGTTTTTAATTTATGTTTTGCCGCTAATTTTGATGAAGTTAATTTACTTAGGTTGTCAGCGTCCTCATCATTTTTCTCTTCAACTTGAACTTGCGCTGTTTTTACTTCATCTAATGAGATTCGAAGTTCATCACTAATGCGAATAATGCGCTGAGATTCTTCATAAGCGTCTTTGAACACTTCATCATCTTCATATTTGCGAATCAAAATACCCATTTCATTGTTATTGACTTGACTAAATTCATAGAGATTTAAACTCGAAATAATACATTCGGATTCATTCATATAGCATTTTGCATGTAGGTTTTTGCAAAAGCTTAGGCGTACATAATCAAGTTTTTGCATCCATTTAATTTCATCGGGATGCAAATCACTTTTTCCATAAACAATACGAATATCAATTTTTAAACGGTTTTTGTCTTCTAATAATTCTTTAATACGGTCGTTTAAACGCAGATAAGGACTGATTAAGATGAGCCGTTCTTTTGCATTTTTGATCAGTTCTTCCAAGAAAAAATTGGTCGCACTGGTATTTAGAAACTTAGCCATAATTCCCCAGACTCGGTTTATTCAAATTATTTTTTATTATTAAAGCACATACACATTATTTGTTTAGCAGTAAATAAACAAATTTGAAGCATTATTTTAGAAAGGTAAATAACCTCATACTTAATCTAGTATCCGCTGCATCAGTACCAAGTCACGCCATTGGCCAAATTTCTGTCCCACTTCAGGCATATAACCAGTTTGCTTAAAACCTAATTTTTCATGCAACACAATCGACGCTTTATTTCCATGATCAATCGCCGCGACGATGACATGAATATGGTTCTGTTTGGCATGGTCTATCAGTTTCAGCATTAAAGCCTTGCCTAAGCCTTGTCGTGCAAAGTCAGGATGAATAAATACGGAATGTTCAACGGTATGCTTAAAGCCGGTAATTTGACGAAATGAAGAATAATCAGCATAACCTGCAATGCGTTTAGACTCTGAATCTTCAGCGACGAACAAAGGAAACTGCTGAGCGATGAGATTGTGAAACCAATGATGGAAATCATCTAAAGATTTTTCCTTGTCATTCCAGGTTGCAGTTCCATTTAGGATTTCAGTATTATAAATATTCAGTATTTGTTCTAGATCTTGTATTTGAGCGGGACGTATTTGAAAGTCCATTATCTATGCCGAATGAATAAATAGAGGCATATTTTAGGAATATTTCCATTTTAGGGCAATAAAAAAGCAAGACCGAAGTCCTGCTTTTTTAACGTTCAAAATCTGGTGCTTAGAAGTGGTATTTAACCAATGCACTTACATTGTTTTCATTTTGGTCTTTAATACCGAATTTGTTGTTCCAAACTGAGTGCTCAATACCAAGGTATAAACGCGTGTCTGGAGAAATGTGTTTACCAGCATTCCATTTCCATTGCGTGGTCCAGTTAAGTTCACTCGCATGGTCATTTTTTTCTGCTGTTGACCAATCCAGGAAACCGTCAACTAGGAAATCTTCAGAGCCTAATTTAAATGGCACACCATAAGTGAGTGTCATTTGGTAGTCATCTTTTTGAAGTTCATTATTGGCACGATAAAGATTTAAACTCGCATATTGGAAATATGGAATATCTAGATCGAAGCCAACGCCGTATAAAAAGTTATCAAAGTTATTATAACTTTCTTTAGCACTATTAGCTTCCCAAGTTGTAGAAACCAACACGTCTTTTACTGGACCAAATGCTAGTTTTTGACCGGTTAATTCACCCAGGCTTAAACGAGGTGATAATTCAAAGTAAGTTGATTTGTTATCATCGCCACCGCGCATGCGGTCAGCAAAGAAGAATACATCTGCATATTTTACTTTAGCTGCATACTCAACAGTTAAAGTTGTTTGCTGATCATCTACAACTTCATAGTTTTCACCATAAAGACCAGTCACGCTGAAGTCTTGCCAGATTGGCGCAGCTTGAGTAAGTGCAGCAGTTGAAGCCAATGCACATGCAGTAAAAATTTGTGTAAGTTTCATTGAAAATATCTCCCCCGAGAAGCAAACAAAGCATACAGATTCTTAAGTAAAAATAAAGCCATAATTGATCAATGGCTCAAAAATAATATCATTTGCTAAAATATTGCTGGGGTTAAAATTAAACTACAGCTTTGATACTTAAAAACACATGCGGGCCAAGAATATAAAATACTTTTTAATCATTACATTTAATTCATAAAAAATAATGTGAGATTTATCAACTAACTTGGCAAATAAAATTGAATGATTTAATTATAATATTGATATTAAAAAAAATATCAAAATACTACTTGCATATGTTTCGCTTAGAACCGTATATTCGAAGTATAAGGACACGATTCTGCAGACTCAAAAGTGTTCATCGTTCAATGTGGAGGAACTTGTTCCAAACTAATTTGAAGATGTTTCGCGCTGTTTTTACAGCAAGTTTAAACGTGCCAAGATAAGAAGTTTTGCACAAAAGATGTGAATAAAAGAGGATGAAATTATATGAACATTGAAATCCGTACAGATAAAAACATTCAAAATAGTGAACGTTTAATTACTTATGTTCGTGCAGAACTGAATGCAGAATTCCAACGTCATAGCGAACGTATTACTCACTTTTCAGTTCATTTTAGCGACCAAAATGCAGCCAAAGGCGGTGCAGATGATATTCACTGCATGATTGAAGCGCGTCCAGCAGGATTGAAACCTGTGGTGGTCAATCATCGTGGTCACAATATTGACACCGCGATACATGGTGCCATCGACCGCTTGAAACGCAGTCTAGAGCATCTATTCGAGAAGAAAGAAAACCCTCGTGCTGCAGTACCGGCATTTGCTGAAGACAGCGATACTGGAGCTACACCGGATTTAGAAGATTAGGCAGAAACTTGCTTGATTGGATAGAAAAAAGCTCTTCGGAGCTTTTTTTATGTGCAAATCTTATAAAAAGAAAAATGAATAATAAATATACTTGTTATACATTTAGCTAAAACAAATCAGCTTTTATTGGGCATAATAGTTTAAAACTGATTGAAGAGAGCTTTCTCCATGTTAACAGCGCAACAACAAGTCTTTGTACAGGCAATAGAAGAACTCAATCTTGCTCAAGTACAGCGCCTTTTGGCAGAAGGCCTCGACCCCAATTTTATTGATCCGGAAAAAGGTCCTGTCATTTCTGTCTGGTCAGATGGTTTGTTTAAATGGTGGGAACAGATCTGTGAAGCCTATGAAGCCGATTCACCCTTATCTGAACAAGAAAAACAACAAAATTTGACGGTACATATTGAAATTTTAGAAGCGCTTATTCAGGCCAAAACCAATGTACATTTATGGGATGCAGAAGAACTGTATGGTCCATTATGGGATGCTGCCAGCGCTGCCTGTGCACCTGCCGTACAACGCTTGCTCGATGAAAAAGTAGATCCAAATAGCAAGGATGAAGAAGGCTTCACTATTTTATCGTCTATTAGCGATTTATTCTTTGATTGTGATTTTGATGAAATTAACTGGTCAGAAGCTTTGCAAGAAGAAAAACAAACCTTGGAATTGCTCCGTAGTCACGGTGCTAAAATGACCAAAGAATTAACATAATAGCGAGATAGAAATGTCAGCAGTAAAAATAGTAGCTTTGATTGTTGCGGCAGGTTTCAGTATGAATACTATGGCTGCTGAATTTTCCTTTGACCGCCCCGGGACAGGTATCGGTACCGGCATTACTCCAGTCGGTCAACTGGCTTGGGAACAAGGTTTACCCAGCCTAAGCTATGCAGAAAGCAAAGATGAAAATGGCATAAAAGTGAGGAACACCCGCTTAAATGCTGACATGTTGTTGCGTACGGGTTTGGCCAAAGACCTGGAGCTGCAATTGGGCTGGCAAGGTCCATCCTGGTCAAAAACCAAAACAGCAGGACAGTCTGTTGAAGAAGACGGTTTAGGCGATGTCAGCATTGGTGTGAAAAAATCCATTGATCTGGATGATGAAAAGCTGTCTATGGCCATTTTAGCCGAAGCTATTCTTGCAACAGGCAATGATGGTTTTAGCAATCACGATGACATTTACAGCCTCAGCTCTGCCCTAGCTTACGCAGCGACTGATCTGATTAATACCTCCATCACCATGCGTTACGAAGTCCAGAACAGTAATTGGGCCGTGACTGCAGTACCGACCATCGAATATCAAATTTCGGGTAAATGGTCTGGTTTTTCAGAACTGGTTTACCGTAAAGCAGAAAGTGAAGCTGATGAATATTCACTGGGTTCAGGTGTGATCTATGCATTGAATGACCGCGTGCAAATGGATGCTAGTGTGGGTGTTGACTTGAATGGCAAAGATAAAAGCTACCAGTCAGGTTTGGGTGTTTCATTCCTCTTTTAATTAAAAAAAATATAAACGATATGAAAAAGCATCTTCAAAATGGTGGGTTGTTGTTTCATTCTGCAGTAAGCGGATTTATTTGTAGCGTCATTTTATTGTTTTCAATGACTTTACACGCACAGGAACAATTGCGCTCTGCAGAGGATGCTTTTTCTTTTACAGTTGAATCTACTGGTGAGCATGAAGCACAGCTCAACTGGAATATTCCCCAAGGGTATTATTTATACCAACATAAATTTGAAGTCCGGCAAGGCACACAACAACTTGCTTTAAAGCTGCCTAAAGCCACCGACCTGTATGATGAAAACTATGGGCATACCCAGGTTTACTTCCAGAATGTGCAAGTGAATATTGCGACCGAAGCAGCAAAAACTTATCAGGTGACTTGGCAGGGTTGTGCCCAAGACCGTATTTGTTATCCGCCACAAACGGTTGAGTTCCAGACCGATGTCGGTGGCTTGGTGCTTCTGCAAAATCAGGCGAAATCCAGCAAGCGTTTGCTCGATCTTGCACAGTCATCAAATAGCACAACAAATCCTAATACTCCTTTTACAACTGAACAAAATGATTCAGAAAGCACTGCACCTCTAGCGGCGCTAGATACTGCCCAAGATCAGATGTGGTCAGAAAAACTGGCAAAAAATTCTTTATTTTATAGCCTGCTGCTATTTTTTGGCTTAGGGATTTTACTGGCCTTCACGCCGTGCTCATTGCCGATGCTACCGATTTTGACCTCGTTAATCGTGCGTGACAGCAAGGGCTTAAAAGCCTGGATGATTGCCTTGGTTTTTGTCTGTAGCATGGCCATGGTCTATGCCATTTTAGGTTTAATCGCTTCATCCGCCGGTTTGAACTTCCAGCGCTGGTTACAACAACCTTCGACCCTCATTGCTTTTAGCGCACTTTTTGTGGTGTTCGCGCTGAATTTGTTTGGCCTGTTTGAAATTAAATTGCCGCATGCTTTAGTGAACCGTTTAGACCGGGTACATTCGCTGCAAAAAGGCGGCAGCTTGGTGGGTGCCGGGGTGATGGGCATGATTTCGGCCTTACTGGTTGGACCCTGCATGACCGCGCCTTTGGCCGGGGTATTGTTATTTATTTCCCAAACCCAAAGCCAGTGGCAAGGTGCACTATTACTGTTCACGCTGGGTTTCGGAATGGGAACACCGCTGCTTTTGGCCAGTGTATTAGGTGCAAGAATTCTGCCCAAAGCCGGACAGTGGATGCACCAAATTAAAGTGATT
This sequence comes from Acinetobacter sp. F16, assembly GCF_052712855.1. Classification (NCBI taxonomy): domain Bacteria; kingdom Pseudomonadati; phylum Pseudomonadota; class Gammaproteobacteria; order Moraxellales; family Moraxellaceae; genus Acinetobacter; species Acinetobacter sp. F16. The sequence goes on along the minus strand of NZ_JBRATK010000008.1, from coordinate 64,840 downwards.
TTTGCCTTTATCATGCTGGCTTTGGCGCTGTATTTTATTCGTCCTTTAATTTCTGAAGCGTGGATGCAATGGCTAGGTCTGGGCTTGGGCTTAAGCTTTATTGGCTATGTAATCGCGCGCTTAATCGGACAAAAAACACAGTTTAAATGGCTGTATATTTTAGCCTTAATCACCGTGATTCCTTATCTGGCCTATACGCAATATCAGCACAGTCAACGCTTCTTTGTCGAACGCAGCAGTACACAGGCAACATGGCATGTGGCTAAAACAGCCGATGAATTTCAGCAGTTGCTCGCCAGTGCGCCCTCTGAGCAAGGTATTATTATTGATGTCTATGCCGATTGGTGCGTGGCATGTCAGCCGATTGAACAGCGTGTTTTAAAATCAGCACAAGTGCAGCAAGACTTGGCACCGTATTTTCTCATCAAGCTTGATTTGAGTCATTACGATGCAACCCATCAGGCTTTACTCAATCAATGGGATATTTTAGGTCCACCGACCTATTTGTTTTTAAATCCAAAACAACAAGAAATCCGTGGTCTACGATTAACCGGCGCTTTTAGCGAAGCAGAATTACGACAACAGCTCGATCTGTTTCAAAAGCATATAGGACAATAATTCATGTATCAGTTATATATTGCCAATAAAAATTATTCCAGTTGGTCCATGCGCCCGTGGTTGGTGCTGAAGGCGTTTAATATCCCATTTCAAGAAATCATACTTCCGTTTCCTGCAGAGCGTGATACAGGCACTTTTAAGCGGGATGTTTTGTCGGTTAACCCGAATGGGAAAGTCCCGGTGTTGATGGATGATGGGCTGATGGTCTGGGATTCCTTGGCCATTTGTGAATACTTGGCAGAACAGCATCCGGATCAGGCGTTATGGCCGAAAGAGCTGAAGCAACGTGCACGTGCGCGCTGTATTGCGGCGGAAATGCACAGCGGATTTTCGGGTTTGCGCAATGCCTGCGGCATGAATATCCGGGCAACTTTAGCCGATGTCGGCAAAAGTTTATGGCAGGAAAATGCAGAACTTCGTCAGGATGTGGCACGTATCGAGCAGATCTGGTCTGAACGTCCAGAAGTGAATGGTTTTTTATGTGGTGAATTCTCGATTGCGGATGCGTTTTATGCACCGGTGGTGACGCGCTTAATGACCTATGCTTTACCGGTCAGCGAGTCTACACAGCAGTATATGCAAACCATGCTACAACATCCGGCAATGAAAGCCTGGATGGGTGCAGCCATGCAAGAAGATGCCTGGGTGAATTATTTAGAAACCTATCAACAGCAAAAGCTTTAACACAGCTTGGCTTCGTTAAAGAAGTCTTGATAGCATTTGACCTGATTACGGCCACATGCTTTTGCTTCATAGAGTGCTTTATCTGCTTGGCTTAACAATTGCTGCGGTCTGAGCTGGGTATTGGATAATGCAATCCCAAAACTGGCGGTGACCTGAATTTTCTCGCCTACATCACTGATTAACTGCAACTGTTGAATGGCTTGACGGCAACGTTCGGCAATAATTTGCGCTTTTTCTAAAGAAGAGTTATTTAAAATAAGAATAAATTCTTCACCGCCAAAGCGTCCCACCACATCGCTATCACGAATGATTTGGGAAAGGATTTCACTGACTTTAATCAAGGTTTCATCGCCTTTATCGTGGCCATACTGGTCATTAATCCGTTTAAAATGATCCAGGTCGATTAACACCAGTGCATAAGAGGTTACCGGTTTACGCTCCAGTTTTTCCAGGCAAGCGCTAATACTACGGCGGTTAAGCGCATTGGTCAGCGGGTCAATCTGACTTAAATGCTGAATGAGTTTTTCCCGATGACGCCATTGGCTGAGTAAAATTTCAAATAAAATTAAACAGGTAATCAAAATAGGCACAATGAAATACATCATCGTAACAACCCAAAACATATTTTGATAAGGCAGGCTGTCTAGATAAAAAATCGGTGCGTAGGGAAAGTGACCCTGTAAGCTTAAATAACCACATAAGACCAAATAGAGTGTGGCCGGAATCAGTGCGTAATAGACAATTTTACGTTTAAACAACACCAGGCCAACAGTCACCAGGCTGATGTAAGAAATCATGGTGGCAGGACTGAGAACCCCGATGACATAGCCATCCCGACATAATGAAATAACAAAAATGGCCACACATAAATAAGGCAGCCACTTTTGTGCCCTCACATTTTTTCGCCAGACTGAACACAAATAAATCAGCCCAATAAAAACAATCAGAGAGAAGATATTCAGTCCAAGTTGAAACCTGAGCAAAGGCAAATTGATCCAGTGCCCCAGTTCGGGTGAAAGAAGGACAAAAACTTTCCAGACAATCCAGATCACATGCACCAAACTTGCTAAAACAAGCATCAGAATGCATTTATTAAGGACGCTCCAGTTCATTACGACTTCATCTTCTATCAGATATTTCGCAATTTTTTCTTGTAATGAGGAGCTAAGATTGGGTGAAAAGGTTGGCTTCATTCGATAGATATGACCTTTAGATCTTTAAATTAGGTATTAGTGATGCGTTGATCTGATTTATTTTTAATAATTCACAACATAGCACGTTTTTTTACGAATAGTAATGCCTATATTTTGTACTTTTAGGTATAAAACAGCATTTTATTCGCCTGTTTATTGTTCTAAATATAAAACAGTGTGTTGTATATAAGGGTATTATTCTATTTTTGTTGATCGTTTAAACTGAGCGCATTGAATAAATAAAGATTAAGGTTTTGAGCATGAAAGTTTTACATATCGATTCAAGCATTTTAGGCGCTGCTTCAGTTTCACGCCAATTAAGCCAGGCTATTGTTGATCAGTTACAGACTAAACATGCAGATTTAGCCGTGGATTATCTGGATCTGGCTGCACAGCCTATTCCGCATTTAACCGGTGCCATTTTAATGGGGCAAGATGCAGAACAAGCGGCTTTGGGCGAAAAAATTATTCAGCAATATCTGGATACAGATATCGTGGTGGTCGGTGCGGCCATGTACAACTTCGGTTTGACTTCAACCTTGAAAGCCTGGATTGACCGTATTAGCGTAGCCGGTAAAACCTTTAAATATACTGAAAATGGCCCAGTCGGTTTGGCTGGTGAGAAAAAAGTTTATATCGCCAGTAGCCGTGGCGGAGTTTATGGCGAAAATAGCCCGGTCGATTTTCAGGAAGGCTTTTTGAAAACGGTATTTAACTTCACCGGTGTAAATGATGTTGAAATTATTCGTGCTGAAGGCGTGAATATGGGGCCAGAGTTGAAAGACCAAGCCATTTCTAGCGCTTTAACTCAAGTACAAGCACTGTAATTTTTCAAAAGACAATATATTGCTCTTGGGTCAGCTTCGGCTGACCTTTTTTATGAGCATGACTTTTTAATACCAAGCTTTAATCTTGATCGAGCTTATGCGCAAATTCGGCCAGATCTGCCAAGGCTTGTTTACCTTCATCAAACCAGGGATGAAACATCTGAAAGTTATGCCACATGCCGGTATAAAGTTTATAGGTCAGATCGACACCTGCCTGTTCCGCTTTTTCTTTAAAGCGCTGCGCATCATCCAGTAAAATTTCTTTAGAGCCCACTTGAACCAAGATCGGGGGTAATCCGCTTAAGTCTGCAAATAACGGTGAAATGGCAGGATCGGCGGTGTCCATAGATTTAGGCAAGTAATAGTTAATGCCTGCTTCTAAGGTTTCAATCGAGAGGAGCGCATCATGTTTACGGTTATAACGCAAAGATTCACTGCTTAAAGTCAAATCTAAAAAAGGCGATAACAGGATTAGTCCACTGACTTGAGCAAGGCCTTCGTCACGGATTTTAAGCGCTAAGGCTAAAGCCAGATTGGCGCCACAAGAGTCACCGGATAAAATAATGTCTTTGGCTTGAATTCCTTGGCCTAATAAAGTGGTATAGATATCGAAAATCGCATCGCTGGCTTCCGGATAAACCGATTCGGGAGACAGGGGATAATTGGCGTGAAGCACCTGCATTTGGGTACGTGCAGCGACATGGGTCAAAAAGGCACGATGGGTATTGAGTGAGCCCAAATAGAATGCACCGCCATGAATATGCAAAATAAGTTGCGTCGATTCACTTTGAGGTTTGATTTCTTCAGCATGTAAGCCTGCCAAGCGTAGCGGTCTGATTTCAACGTCTTTGTTGCTTGGAAAGGCACGGCACATTTGCTCCAAGGCAAAACGCATCGAGTTTGGAGGCAGGTTAAATTGGCTTGGTTTGCGGATGGTGGTTTTTAAAATGCTTTCTGTAATTAATTGTTTCCAGACTGGGCTGATCTTCATATTTTTTTCCATCTTGTTCTATCTTTTAAGGGATGACTGGATATTTACCAAATCAAGTTACAAGATTACACTAAATGGTCACACTGAAAAATTGCAAAAATGTTGTGACTTTTTAATACTAAGCCGTCTATACCAGACTAGGGAAACAAAAAAAATGAAAAAAATTGCACTTGCACTAGGATTGCTCGGATTAACAGCTTTGGCTAATGCTGCTGATCCACTAAATGGTTCTGTTTGGAAAACGATTGATGACAAAACGAAACAACCGAAAGCGATAGTAAAATTTACTGAGCAAAAAAATGGCACATTATCTGCGAGTATTCAACAGGTGTTAACACCAGGCGAAGAAAAAGCATGTTCAAAATGTGAAGGTCCATATCACAACAAATCTTTAAGAGGCTTAAAGATTGTTCATGGTCTTAAAAATGCGGGTGGTACAAGCTATGAAGATGGAACTATTCTTGATCCTTCTTCAGGCAAAACTTACCGATTAAAAGGCCAAATGGTTGATGGCGGCAAAAAATTAGAATTACGTGGTTTTATTGGTGTAGCGGCTTTAGGTCGTAACCAGACTTGGATTCGTGCAAACTAATTGTGCAAAGCCACATGGATTAAACAAAAAAGCCTGACGTAGTCAGGCTTTTTTAATTATCAGGCTTTTTTAATCTGGTGATGCACACTACATTATTTTAATGCCCGATAGGCCTCTTCATCAAAACCAATAATATAGCCTGAAGCTGTTTCAAGCACCGGACGTTTAATCAGGCTGCTATGCGTTGTTAAAGCGCTAATTAAATTGGTTTGATTGGCAAGCGCAGTTTGCTGTTCTTCTTCGCTTAGTTTGCGCCAAGTGGTACCCTTTTTATTCAGGATGAGATCTTGTCCAACTTCATCTAGCCATTTTTGTACAGTTTCAGCATCAATGCCTTGTTTCTTGTAATCATGAAATTCGTAGGCCAGACCGAGCTCAGTCAATAAGTCGAACGCTTTCTTCATTGAACTGCAATTTTTGATGCCATAAATTTTAAGCATAACAGGATCATTCCATTTTCGATTGCCAGATAGCCTAGCGAAAATTGTCCAGAAGCTCTAGAGGGAATTAAAAGTATTAAAAATTAAATCCGGATGTCATGAAATTGACATGTGGATTTGCCAATATGGTGTCATAGATAAAAATAACTTTAATATTAAAAATATGGATTTAGTGTATCTAGAAAAGAGAAAACCCGCATTTAATCATCCTGATCATGCGGGTCTCAATTCAACGTCCATTGTCAACATCCTTGCAAAATAAGCGACCGAAGTGGTTTATTTTGTTTCATCCTACGGCGTCCTGTCCTTTTGCGTCATCCTGACGTATCCCTTTGCCGTGAAGCCATAATGCACTTAAAACAGGTGTATAAAAATACACAAACGCGTCAAGTAGTGTAGGTTTTTGGATGGTATTGAGTGAACATGTGTTCACTAAAATAGATGTGATTGATTAGATTTTATAATCAATAATCACTGGAGCATGATCACTGAACCAGGTTTCTTTATAGACCCAGGCATTGATTGTGCGGTCTTTCCAGTCGGGTGAACAGGCCTGGTAATCAATGCGCCAACCGACGTTTTTGGCGCGGGCTTGTCCACGGTTTGACCACCATGAGTAAAGCTCAGCTTCTTTACGGACTTCACGGAAAGTATCGACATAACCCAGATCATCATAGATATGATCAAGCCAAGCACGTTCATGCGGTAAACAGCCTGAAGATTTCTGGTTGCCCGTCCAGTTTTTAATATCAATGCGTTTATGGACGATGTTGTAGTCGCCGCAGACGATGATCGATTTATCTTCATCACGCCACTGTTTTAAAATTTCCTGGTATTGATTTAAAAAGTGGTCTTTACGCGCTTGCGCTTCTTCACCCGATGAACCTGATGGTAAATAAAGCGAGCAAATATGAACAGGTTTTTCCAGACCTAAGTCGAATTCAGCAGAGATAAAGCGTCCTTGGGAATCAGCCAATTCAAAACCCAAACCATCAGTCACTGACACAAAAGGTAGGCGGCTATAAATGGCTGTACCGGCATAGCCTGCACGTTCAGCAGGGAACAGGTGAGTGTACCAACCTTCCGGTCTAAATTTTTCAGTCCACTGCGCATGCGTGATCCGGCTTTCCTGCATACAAATCACATCGGCTTCTGACTGTTCTAACCATTCAAGTAAACCCTTGGTCACTGACGAACGTAGGCCATTTACGTTAATGGAAACGACTCTTAGAATTTTTTGATCACTTGGATAGCTACTCTTTGGTATCATGCGCAAGTCTTACCTCTATTTATGAATTTTGGAGCACCTCATGACCTCGCTAGCTCAATTTAACCCTCAAGCTTTTATCGAACTTGCATTATCACGTGGTGTGCTTAAATTTGGTGAGTTTACTTTAAAATCGGGTCGTGTGAGTCCTTATTTTTTTAATGCCGGTTTGCTCAATGATGGTGAAGCATTAACACTACTAGCTTCGGGCTATGCCGATAAATTAACAACTTGCGACAATGTTGAAGTGATTTTTGGACCTGCGTATAAAGGCATTCCGTTTGTAGCGGCAACTGCTGTGGCGTTGTCACAAAATCATGGCGTGAGCGTACCTTGGGGTTTTAACCGTAAAGAAGCCAAAGATCACGGTGAAGGTGGCGTGCTTGTCGGTGCTTCAGTTGAAGGTAAAAAAGTCTGGATTATTGATGATGTGATCACAGCGGGCACAGCCATTCGTGAAGTGGTGACTGTGCTTAAAAATGCAGGTGCGCAAATTGCCGGTGTTTTGGTCGCTTTAGACCGCCAAGAAAAAGGTCAAGGCAATTTGTCTGCAATTCAGGAAGTGCAAAAAGAACTTGAAATTCCAGTTCACGCGTTAATTACCATGAAAGATTTAATGGACTTTTTAGATGCTAAAGGCGAGAAAGACGCTTTAGCGAAAATGGAAGCTTACCGCGTAAAATATGGTATCTAATATTTAATGTAAGCTATTGATTTTTAATAAGGCTCTATCCATGATAGGGCTTTATTTTTTTGAATAATAAAAATGCAAATAGATCCAAGTATATTAATTGCGAGTTTTTCTGTAATCGTTGCAAGTGGTGCAACATTAGCAACTTTTTTAGGATGGATTGAAAATAGGAAATTAAGAAAGGCTCAAACAGAACCTTTTGTAGATATTAAATTAGAATCTATGCCACAGAGTATTTCATTACTTAGATTGAAAATTACAAATGTAGGTTTAGGTAGTGCATTTGATTTTAAGTTGAATTTACGACCTCATTCTTTGATGAATGATGTTCAGCGTGAGGAAATTAATCAAATCATAGATGAATTTAGTCGTCCTCAATTTATAATAAAAGGAATAAATTATCTTGCACTTAATGAGTATAAATTCAGTTCTTATATAAATTTGATGAGAAGAAATGAAGAATATTTGGAATTATTTTTCACATTAGTGATTCTTGCAGAAGTCAGTTATAGAAATAATATAGGTGAACACATTAAACAATTCTTCGAACTAGATATGAGGGAATTTGATGGTAGTTACACTTTAGGAGGAACTTTTGAAGAAGTTGTTCCTAAAAGTCTTAAAGATATTGTTTCGGAATTGAAAAAAGCTAATCAGTTAGTTCAACATCAGGGAAGATTAAAGATTAATAATGAAAGAAACAAAAAAGAGAAAAGGTTGTCTATTCATCAAATTAGAAAGCAAATGAAATAAATTTAGTAAAGTGTTACATCCTCACACTTCTTGCATTCCAACATCACACCTAATTTTTCTTTGCGTCCTTCTTCAGTGATCACCCAAGGGCGGTTTTGCCACGGCGGATTATGCCGAACATGCTGTGCATGACCACAGGCTAAATCTGCAACCCAGTCATTTTCCTCATCCAAATGAAAACCAATAATTGCCTGTTGCATCAACTGCTCCTGAAACTGCTTTGTACAATCATATAAAAGCTTTACCAAAATTGAGAAAAAAGAAAGATTAAACTCCGCTATACTTTTCTCAATTTAAAAATATATGAGCAGATCGATATGCGCGTACTTGTTGTGATGGATCCCATCGAAAATGTAAACCTGAAAAAAGATTCCTCTATGGCGATGCTCTGGGCAGCCAGCCGTCGCGGACATGAGTTGGGTTATGCGTTACAGCAAGATTTATATATCGAACAAGGCAAAGCCTTCGGTTTAATTTCACCCTTAAAAGTATTTGAAGACTATAACCATTACTTTGAATTGGGTGAAAAGAAAAAAGAATCGATTGCAGATTATGACGTGGTGTTGATGCGTAAAGACCCACCGTTCGATATGAACTTCGTCTATACCACTTATATTCTGGAACAGGCAGAGCGCGAAGGTGCATGGATTATTAACAAACCGCAAAGCCTGCGCGACTGTAATGAAAAATTATTTGCCACCCAGTTTCCAGAACTTCAGGTACCCACTTTAGTAAGCTCACATGAAGCGCTGATTCGCGAATTTCTGAAAGAGCATGTGGATGTCATTGTAAAACCACTCGATGGTATGGGCGGTACAGGCATTTTCCGTTTATATCAAGATGGCATCAATATTGGGTCTACCATTGAAATGTTGACCAATAATGCGACCCAACCCATTATGGCGCAGCGTTATATTCCAGAAATTGTTGAAGGTGACAAACGGATCTTGATGATTAATGGCGAACCTGTACCTTACTGTTTGGCACGTATTCCGCAAAATGGCGAAGTACGTGGCAACCTGGCCGCAGGTGGATTGGGTCAAGCGCGTCCACTTTCTGAAAATGACAAAGCGATTGCTGCAAAAGTGGGTCCTTATCTTAGAGAAAAAGGTTTGGTCTTTGTCGGTCTGGATGTAATTGGCAATTACGTGACAGAAATCAACGTCACCAGTCCAACCTGTATCCGTGAAATTGATGACCAGTTTGGTACATCTATTGCGGATGATTTATTTGATGTTTTAGAAGCGGGTCTAAAATAAGCCAGGTTTGATCCATGAAAATAACGCTAAAAAAGATCAAAAGTTTTTTTCAAGATGAGCGCATGCAAGTTGCGCTCAATGAAATTAAAACTTTGATCAAAGAAAAACCAATTAAACTGATGGGGGATGCTTTTACACTTTTTGGCGAAGCGAAATCTTTTGAATCGCACTCAATTATTGGGAATCCTGTCTTTAATCAGCTGGGATTACATCGGTTTCGAGTGCAAAAAGCAGCTCAATTGGCAGAACGGCGTAGACAACACCTTGCTCAATTTATTGCAGCAGAAGATGTGGAGCAATTTCAGCAGAACGGTTTTATTTTAAAAGAAAATTTTCTGTCCAATACTGAATTTAACCAGTTAAAGCAGGAATTGTTGGAGACGAAATTCGAGACCCGGGAAACCTTGCAAGGCGATACCGTGACTCGTCGAATGTCTCTGGATCACCAAGTGCTGAATCAACTTCCTGCAACAAACACATTGCTGCAAAGTCATCAGTGGAAAAGTCTGATTAATTATGTGGGAAGCTTTAAAGTTCAGCCCATGTATTATGTACAAGTGATTTTATCGCATGTACGTAAAGCTCGTCCCGATCCTCAAACCAATTTACATAGCGATACCTTTCATCCAACGGTAAAAGCCTGGCTGTTTTTGACTGATGTCGCTGAAGATGAGGGGCCTTTTGTCTATGTGCCGGGTTCACATCAGCTCACACAATCGCGATTAAACTGGGAACACCAAAAAGCTTTATCGATTACTGAAAAGACCGATACCATGACCCGCCGTGGTTCTTTCCGGGTGAAACCTGAAGAGCTGCTCTCTATGGGCTATGCGCAGCCCAAGGCTTTTGCAGTGAAGGCCAACACCTTGGTTGTAGCCGATACCTATGGATTTCATGCACGTGGTCAATCAGCTCATGCATCGACGCGGATTGAGTTGTGGGCCTATGCTCGCCGCAATCCTTTTTTGCCGTGGGTGGGTTTAAATCCGTTGTCTTTACCTGTGCTGAATAAAAGACTGGTTCCCTTGTACTGGAAAGGTCTGGATTTTCTAGAGGCAAAATATCAACGTAATAATCCATGGAAAAAAGTCGGTAAACGATATGCAACAGAGCCTGCGGTCGTAAAAAGCAAATAACAGTAAAAGTGACCGGATATTTTTGATTAAGTTGATTGAATCATTACGAGATAAAAAAGAGTCCAATTCGGGCTCTTTTTTAATGAAACTTTTGGGATGAAAGCGTATTAAATTGATCGGCTGATCAAAAACAAGATCACAAAAACGGATAAAAAATGCATTAAATTGTATATTTTTCCTCGATTAATAATAAAACTAGTTTAAACTTTTAAATCCGTAGAAAAAAACAATGAAGCACTTCGTGAAAAAAAGTAAATAACCTTTCGCGGTTATGCGTTTGTGATTACAATTGATCGCTTAAAATCGTATCCCGTTATCCATATTTTAGAATTGAAGAATTAGACTGTGACTGAAGCAACGCAAACAAAGCCCAAACATGTCATGATGATGGCCGCAGGTACTGGCGGGCATGTTTTTCCAGCGCTCGCTGTTGCTAAAGAATTACAGCAGCAAGGGGTACAGGTGTCTTGGCTTGCAACGCCAACAGGCATGGAAAATCGACTGTTAAAAAATCACAATATTCCAATTTATCAAATTGATATCCAAGGCGTCCGTGGCAACGGTGTGGTGCGTAAATTATTGGCACCTTTGAAAATTTTAAAAGCAACTTTAAGCGCCATGCGCTACATGAAACAGCTCAAGATTGATGCTGTGGTGGGCTTTGGCGGTTATGTGGCAGGACCGGGTGGTCTGGCTGCACGCGCTTTGGGGATCCCTGTGATTATCCATGAGCAAAATGCGATTGCAGGTTTTACCAATACCCAATTGTCGCGTATTGCCAAAACCGTGTGTCAGGCTTTTCCGGGTACTTTTGCTGAAAATGCAAAAATTGTGACTACGGGCAATCCTGTACGCAAGGAAATTACAGAAATTTTAAATCCGTCTTGGCGTTATCAAGAACGTGAAAAAGCGGACAAGCCTTTACAGATTTTAATTGTCGGCGGTTCCTTGGGTGCGCAAGCATTGAATGAACGTGTGCCGGAAGCATTGAAACAACTTGATGATGTGCCGCTGCAGATATTTCATCAATGTGGTCAAAACCATCAGGACGCAACGCAGGCACGTTATAGTGATGCACCTGCTACATTACAGGTTGAAGTACAGCCGTTTATTGAAGATATGGCCAAAGCCTATTCGGATGCCGATTTAATTATTTGCCGTGCGGGCGCATTAACGGTGACCGAAATTGCAACTGCGGGTGTGGCTGCAGTTTTTGTTCCACTGCCAAGTGCAGTGGATGACCATCAAACCGCAAATGCGAAATTCCTTGCAGGTATTAATGCCGCGAAAATTTGCCCACAAGCCAGCATGACCGCGGATTGTTTAAAAGAATTGCTAACACCACTGATGAATCGCAAACTGCTGTCAGAAATGGCAGTCAAAGCACGTCAAAAAGCACAACCCGATGCAACCCAGCATGTGGTTCGTTTAATTCAAGAATTGTAAATTAGAGTGATATATGTCTCCATCTACTCCTGCTGAGCAAGCGAAAAAGTTAATTAAAGTGCCTGAAATGCGCCGTATCAAACACATTCATTTTGTAGGGATTGGTGGTGCCGGTATGTGTGGCATCGCGGAAGTGTTAAAAAACCAGGGCTATAAAGTTTCCGGTTCTGACATCAAAGCGTCTAAAACGACTGCGCAACTTGAAGAAAACGATATTAAAGTTTATATCGGCCATACGGCTGAAAATATTAAAGATGCCAATGTACTGGTGGTGTCTACAGCGATTGATCCAGAAAACCCGGAAATCAAGGCAGCGATTGAAACCCGTATTCCTGTGGTTCGCCGTGCGGAAATGCTGGGTGAATTGATGCGTTACCGTCATGGCATCGCAGTGGCAGGAACCCATGGTAAAACCACCACCACAAGTCTCATTACTTGTATGCTGGCGGAAGAAAACCTGGATCCGACCTATGTGATCGGTGGCTTGCTGAATCGTACCGGCGTGAATGCTGCACTGGGCGCAAGCCGTTATATTGTGGCTGAAGCGGATGAGTCTGATGCGACCTTCCTGCATTTACATCCAATGGCTGCAATTGTGACCAATATCGATGCCGATCATATGGATACCTATGGCGGTAGCTTCGACGTATTAAAAGATACCTTTGTACAGTTCTTACAGAAACTTCCATTCTATGGTCTAGCCGTGGTTTGTGGTGATGATGCCAATGTCCGCGAAATCATGCCGCGTATTGGCCGTCCGCTTTTAACTTATGGCTTTAACGAAGATAATGACATTCGTGCGGTCGATGTAGATCAAGACGGCATGCGCACGCACTTTACCGTGTTACGTAAAGATCGCGAGCCATTGCGTGTGACGGTGAACCAGCCGGGTCTGCACAATGTACTGAATGCCTTGGCTGCCATTGGTGTGGCAACGGATGAAGGCGTGTCTGATGCGGCAATTTGCCGTGCACTGGAAGGCTTTAGTGGGGTAGGTCGTCGTTTTCAGGTACAAGGTGAATTTGAGCTTGAAGGCGGTAATGTAAAACTGGTTGATGACTATGGCCATCATCCTAAAGAAGTGGAAGCAACCATTAAAGCTGCGCGTCAAAGCCATCCAGACCGTCGTTTGGTAATGATGTTCCAGCCCCACCGCTTTAGCCGTACCCGTGACTGCTTCGATGACTTCGTAGATGTATTGTCACAAGTCGATCAATTGCTATTGCTGGAAGTGTATCCTGCCGGTGAAAAACCGATTGTGGGCGCGGACAGCCGCAGCTTGGCGCGTAGCATTCGTTTACGTGGCGATGTTGAACCGATTTTGATTGATCCTGTGGAAGGTAATTTGCAAAATGCGGTGCAAAAAGTGTTAAAAGCGAATGACTTGTTATTAACGCAAGGCGCAGGTAATGTGGGTGCTATCTCGATTGAGCTTGCACAAAATAAATTGTATTTAAAATAATCACTTTATGTGGTTTTGAATTTGATCGTTCAGTTATAAAGTTTAAGGATATAAACGTGGCAAATGCTTCAGAATTCGGCAAAGTTGCCGTGTTGCTTGGTGGTAAATCGGCTGAGCGCGAGGTTTCTCTAGATAGTGGTAAGGCTGTACTTGAAGCATTAGTACGCTCGGGTGTAAATGCAGAAGCTTTTGACCCGCAAGAGCGTAGCGTGACTGAACTGGTCAACTATGATCGTGCATTTATTGTTTTACACGGTCGTGGCGGTGAAGACGGTCAAATTCAAGGTGCATTAGAATGGTTGAATCTGCCGTATACCGGTACCGGTGTACAAGGCTCAGCCATTGGTATGGATAAAGTTAAAACCAAGCAGGTTTGGCAAGGTTCTGAACTGCCGACTGCACCCTACCGTATTGTGACCAAAGATTCTGATCTGAATGCTATCGTCGACAGTATTGGCTTGCCCTTTATTATCAAACCGGTACATGAAGGCTCAAGCATCGGTATGAGCAAAGTTGAACGGATTGAAGACTTTGCCATCGCGATTGAAAAAGCCACTGAACATGATGCAGTAGTGATGGCTGAAAAATGGATTACCGGTCGTGAGTTCACGATTGTGATTCTGAATGGTCAGGCGCTTCCTGTAATTCGTCTTGAGCCGCCAAAAGATGTGGCTTTTTACGATTATGAAGCCAAATATAACCGTAACGATGTGCAGTACGGCATTCCTTGCGGTCTAAGCGAAGATGATGAAAAACGTTTACAAGCCTTGTCTTTGCGTGCTTTCCAGGCTGTGGGTGCAAGTGGCTGGGGTCGTATTGATGCCATGCAGGATGAACACGGCAACTTCTGGTTGCTAGAAGTGAACACTGTTCCAGGCATGACCAGTCATTCATTGGTACCTAAAGCTGCAAAAGCGGTGGGGTATAGCTTTGATGAGCTTTGCGTTGCCATTTTGGAACAAACTTTGACAGGTGCGGCTCACTAAACCATGGCTCAACTTCCTGCTTCAATGCGCCGTAAACGAGCAGCAATTACATCCATACATGACAAGCCGCCGACCCGTAAGGAAAAGCTTGCGAATGCCGGTGGCTGGTTGTTATTGCTGGTTGCACTCATGGTATTGGCTGTAGGGGTCTATGGTTTATATACAGTCATGACCGATGCGCATGTCGCGGAACTCAATGTTGTGGGTACGCGTTCAGACGCCGAAAACAGTCAGGTCATGAAGCATGTTACCCCAGCGGTAACAGCAAATTATTTTACCTCTGATCTGGAACAAATTCGAGATCAGGCGCTAGAGTTGTCTTGGGTAGATCGCGTAGTGGTATCACGTGCATGGCCTAATTCAATTCGGTTACGAGTGATGCCGCGTCATCCCATTGCACGCTGGGGAACTGGGCGACTGTTAAGTGACAGTGGTGATATTTTTGCAGAAGTGATTCCGCAAAATAATCAAAAATTGCCATTGCTGCACGGCCCAACCTCTCAGTCCAAAATGATGATGCGTCGCTACAATGAAATTAATCAGTTATTCCTGCCGGTCAATGTTCGTTTAAAAGAATTATATTTAACAGAACGCATGACCTGGTTTATGCAGTTTGATTCGGGTTTGCGCGTTATCGTGGATCAAGATCAGACTATGAGTAAACTTCAACGCTTGAGTCATCTGGCACAAAGTGATTTAAAACCGGTTTGGTCTAAAATCTCGTCAATTGACTTACGTTATCGAAATGGATTGGCGATACAATGGAAGAATTCAACCCCTCCAAGTATTATAAATGGTCATTTTGTTGTAACGATTGATGACACAAGCATTGCAGATGCAAGAACGGTAAAGCCATAATCGAACGGCTTTATATAAAATAGAGGCTTATGGCCATAAATCAACCAAACACGTAATGGTAGTAGTAGATAATGAATGAAGCTGTTCCCTCGGTTGTTGCGATTGACATTGGGACACACAA
The DNA here is from genome assembly GCF_052712855.1 of Acinetobacter sp. F16. Classification (NCBI taxonomy): domain Bacteria; kingdom Pseudomonadati; phylum Pseudomonadota; class Gammaproteobacteria; order Moraxellales; family Moraxellaceae; genus Acinetobacter; species Acinetobacter sp. F16. The sequence goes on along the minus strand of NZ_JBRATK010000008.1, from coordinate 49,516 downwards.
AGTTTCAGTTTTGATTGGTAAGGTACATGCGCCAGACAATATCCAAGTGATTGGGATGGCAACCGCTCGTAACCGAGGCATGAATAAAGGGAAAATTGTAAGTCTCGATAAAGTCATTACTGCAATCAAGAATGCCGTACAAGAAGCAGAAGATATGGCTGAATGCCGGGTGCATTCCGCGTGGATTTCCATTCCAAGTGCAGAATTAAAAAGCTTTTATGCATCAGGTCGCACGCCCATTGAAAATAGCGACCATACCATTACCACCAGTGAAGTGGTTCGGGCGCTAGAGTTGGCCAAAGCCAGTCATTTGACTTCAGATCACTATCTGGTGAGTGCAGTACCTTTGGGCTTTGAACTGGATGATTCGGCAGAATGGGTACAAAATCCGATTCGCATGTCGGCACATAGCATGATCGGGCATTATCAGCTCATGATGCTGCCAATCAGTACCATGCAGAATCTGGATCGTGCGCTTAAAGGTGCCAATATTGGCGTCGAGAAAATGGTGGTGTCCTGTTTGGCAACCGCTGAAGCAAGCCTGCTCAAAGATGAAAAAGAGTATGGGGCATGCCTGGTGGATATTGGTGCAGGTACCACCAATATTGCGGTATATCTCGATGGCCGCCTTGCATTGACGCATACTTTGCAACGTGGTGGCGAGCATGTCACGCGTGACATTGCTGCAGTGTTGCAGACCACGACGGAAGAAGCGGAACGAATCAAGTTATTGTATGGTTGTGTTGACCTGAAAGTGGTGAAACCTGATCATATGATTCAATTCCAGGGCATTGATGGTCCACAAACCATCAGCCGGATTGAATTGGCGGAAATTATTATTGCGCGTTATGAAGAAATTTTGACTCAAGTTCATCAAGAGTTACAACGTAACGGTGCGATTCATGGTTTATACCATGGTGTGGTACTGACAGGTGATGCAAGCCAAATCGAAGGAATGGTGAATCTGGCACGTCACATGTTAGGGGTTTCGGCACATTTAGGAAATCCTCCGGTACAGGTATATGCTGAAGAGCAAAATCAGGCAGCTTTGCGTCGTTCGCAATATGCAACAGCTGCCGGATTATTGATGTTTAGCCAAAGTGACACGCAAGATACCATTGTAGAATCTACTGATCCTGAAAAACTGTCAGTTTTTAAGCGAGTAGGTCGAGCATGGTCGGCATTAAATAATCAGTTAAAATCGATATTTTAAGTTGAATTTATTGGGAATATTGTTAGGAAGTTGTACGTCTAAGGGCTTGGACTTGACAAGCGTGTAGTTGGGCAGCATCCTAAAACATAATTTTTTATTAAGATCAAGGCAGTATACGGGCTTAAGTGACTGCCAATTACGAATTAGGAAATCCAAAGGTCATGGCCTCATTTGAATTTTTAGAAGATGATCAAAACGATAGCAACGGTCAAGCCCGTTTCACTGTATTTGGTGTAGGTGGTGCTGGTGGTAATGCTGTACAACATATGCTCGAGTCAGACATTCAGGGTGTGAAATTTGTTTGTGCTAACACGGACAAACAGGCTTTAGACCGTATGAATGCCCAATTCAAAATCCAGTTAGGCGAGCAAAGCACACGCGGTTTGGGTGCAGGTGCAAATCCTCAAGTGGGTCAAACTGCTGCTGAGGAAAGCCGTGAAATCATTCGCCAACACCTTGAAGGTACAGACATGGTGTTTGTAACTGCGGGTATGGGTGGTGGTACAGGTACTGGTGCTGCGCCAGTTGTGGCTGAAATTGCCAAAGAAATGGGCATTTTGACCGTCGGTGTGGTGACTACACCTTTCAACTTTGAAGGGAAACGTCGTCAGCAATCTGCTGAAAAAGGGATTGAAGCTTTAGAAGCACATGTTGACTCGTTAATCATCATTCCTAACCAGCGTCTGCTTAAGGTATTCCGCGATATTTCAATGAAAGACGCGTACAAGAAAGCAGATGACGTATTGCTCAATGCGGTACGTAGTATCTTTGATCTTGTGGTTCGTCCAGGTCACATTAACCTTGACTTCGCCGATTTGAAAACGGCCATGAGCACACGTGGTTATGCGATGATGGGTGTAGGTTCAGGTCGTGGTGAAACACGTGCGCGTCAAGCTGCTGAACAGGCCATTCGTAGTCCATTGCTCGATAATGTCACCATCATGAATGCCAAAGGTATTTTGATTAACGTGACCGGTGGTGATGATGTGACTTTCGGTGAAATTGAAGAAATTACCGATGTGGTCAATCAGATTGTCGATTTGGACGAAGGTCAAGTGTTCTACGGAACGGTATTTGATCCAGATGCGCGCGATGAACTGAGTGTAACTGTGATTGCAACCGGCTTGACCCGTAATTCGGCAGATTCCGCGGATACGGTGAAACGTCCATCCTCTCAGTCTGCAACCCGTCCAGCCAACCATGTTGCGCATGCTGTTGTTGAAGATGATGATGTACCTGCAATTCAGCGTCAAAACAATGATGCCGGTACAGCGCCTGCTCCTGCAGTAGGTGCAGCACGTCCAACACCAATGAGTATTCAAGATTATTTGAAAAATCAACAACGTAAATAAACTAATCGTTTGAGTTCTGGTTTACAGATTTACAAAAGGTCGTAGTAATACGGCCTTTTTGTTTTTTATCAATGGCTAAATATGCTAACGTATAGCGGTTTTATGAGCAGATGATAGAAAAAATGTTGAAACAACGAACCCTGCAACGTGTCGTGAAAGCGAGCGGTATCGGTCTTCATAGTGGGCAAAAAGTCTTGATTAACTTTGTGCCGCACCATGTGGATGGGGGAATTGTATTTCGACGTATCGATTTAGATCCACCTGTCGACATTCAAGCCAATGCCATGCTGATTCAAGAAGCATTTATGTGCTCGAATCTGGTTCAGGAAAATGCCAAGGTCGGCACCATTGAGCATGTCATGAGTGCCATTGCCGGATTGGGAATTGATAACCTGATTATCGAAGTTTCTGCTTCTGAAGTGCCGATTATGGACGGTAGTGCAGGTCCGTTTATTTATTTGCTCATGCAAGGCGGATTACAAGAACAAAATGCGCCGAAAAAATTCATCAAAATTCTAAAACCTGTTGAAGCCTTGATAGATGATAAACGTGCTGTGTTTCATCCTCATGAAGGCTTTCAACTGAACTTCACCATTGATTTTGATCATCCTGCATTTAAAAAAGAATACCAGTCTGCAACCATCGACTTTTCTACCGAAACTTTCGTTTATGAAGTGAGTGAAGCGCGTACTTTCGGTTTTATGAAAGATTTAGACTATCTTAAAGCCAATAACCTGGCCTTAGGCGCGAGTCTGGAAAATGCGATTGGAGTAGATGAAACAGGCGTGGTCAATGAGGAAGGGCTGCGCTTCTCGGACGAATTTGTAAGGCATAAAATTTTGGATGCCGTGGGCGATTTATATTTGCTTGGACATCAAGTTATTGCAAAGTTTGATGGCTATAAATCGGGCCATGCCTTAAATAATCAATTATTACGTAATGTTAAAAGTGACCCAACGAGTTACGAAATTGTAACATTTGATGACGAAACGCAATGTCCAATTTCTTATGTGAGTGTGACATAAGTCATTGTCTTTTAATGGCTGTGTTATAATATAACAAACGTGAGTGTTAAACAGGTCACGGAATTTGTGACTAATTTCAAAGACATCAAAATGTCAGTTACTTTTTATTGCTTGCCAAACGTAGCATTGCTTGGCTAAGCTTAGGGTCGCTCACAAAGTCAGCAGCACCACGAATTAAATCTTGGGTATCTGGACTAAGGGATCTGGTCAGTGCTTCAGGCTTGAGAGGTGTCTGTGTTTGAATTCTTAAACGAACTTGCAGTTTATGCAAATCTTTGAATTCGGGCAATTGTGACAGTTGAACAATATATTGCTTTTGAAGATATGCCAGTTGACTAATCATGGCTTGATTTGCACCCGTAATCGTCAAAATGCCATTTTCATAACATACAACTTGCCATTGCTCTGGTTGGGGCAACAAGGGTTGAATAAGTTTTGTAAGTTTCTGCCATGCAGCAACTTGTGTAGAGAGAAACGTAAAGTTTCCTGTTTTTAAGTGTTTTCTTGTTTGTTGGAAGAGCTTGACCGGTTCAGACATACATTGTTCCTACATATTTGTGTCTTAATCTTATGCGCTCCTTTCAGTAGATATCAAGGAAGAGATCACGCAAGGACATTAACTAAGAACAGTTAAAAGAGGTTTTTTATGCATACGAGACGTATTTTATTAGCGTTTTCATTGGCAGCGTCTGCCGCATCCGTAGCTTTTGCCGATTTGGTAGAGCTAAATTCTGACGTATCAACAGATCGTATTGAACAGTTGACCCGTACTTTGGCTCAAGGTTCATATGCAGAATCAAATGATATTGATATTCCTGCTGAAACAAAAATGAGCGTCAAATTACGTGAAAAAACTGTTGAATTGAACAATGAATCGCTCGCAAAAAAATACGGTTCAAGCACCTCAAAAAGCTATTCTAACAATCCTTACTCTTGGTTGGTAGCTCATCCACTTCCTGATATGAAACGCGTAAGCTCAACTTATGGTGGTCGTACCATGGGTGGCCGCGCTGAAAACCATTCAGGTTTGGATATGTCTGCACCAAGTGGTACGGCTATTTATGCCACTGGCCCGGGTGTTGTCACTAAATCAGGCTGGGGCACCGGTTATGGTCAATACGTTGAAATTAACCACGGTAATGGCTATTTAACGCGTTATGCCCATGCATCTCGTCTAATCGCCCGTGTCGGTGATCAGGTAAAAGCAGGTGAACATATTGCCAATGTCGGCTGTACAGGTCGTTGTACCGGTCCGCATTTACATTATGAAGTAGTCAAAGACGGTCAGCGTAAAAACCCATCTGCTTATTTAGCCATGTTGCCATAAAACTGAGTGTGACAACTCTTAAAACCCATTGTGTCGGTTTTAATTTAAAGAGTTGTAACGATTGTTAAAGAATGTGGTAATTCAATTAAAGAGTAGAGTAAAAAGCCGCCATAGCTTCTAAGTCTTATATTATCATTGTACCGAATACTTATTGTATAAAAAACCGCCTATATTGGCGGTTTTTTGTTTTATTGCGTAAAGAATAGTCAATGGGTATTTATTATCTAAATAATAGTGCTATTCCGTATTCAGCTGTGGCAATAACTGAAGCCGGCTAAAGTATGGTACATATAGAGAATATATATAGGTTCAAGGAATAGGTGGAATATGGCGTTTTATGGTGATACTGACGCGCAAGAAACCCAAGAATGGCAAGATGCTTTCGACTCGGTTTTACAGCACATGGGAACGGAGCGAGCGGCCTTTTTGCTTGAAAAGCTCTACCAACGCGCAATCGCTACCCATGTTCCCATTCAGCGTCTAAATACTCCTTATCTCAACACCATTTCAGTTGAAGAAACACCGGCAATGCCGGGCGACCAAGACATGGAACGCCGCATTCGCGCATTGATTCGCTGGAATGCTTTGGCCATGGTACTGCGTGCCAATAAAACCGGTGACGATCTCGGTGGTCACCTGGCCAGTTTTGCTTCTTCAGCCACCTTGTATGATGTCGGTTTTAACCATTTCTTCCGTGCAGGCAATGATCATTTCGGCGGTGACATGATCTATTATCAAGGTCACTGTGCGCCGGGCGTATATGCACGTTCATTTCTTGAAGGCCGCTTGACCGAAGAACAATTGGGTAACTTCCGCCGCGAAGTGAACGGAAATGGCCTGCCAAGTTATCCACATCCTTACTTGATGCCAGACTATTGGCAGTTCCCGACCGTATCGATGGGTCTGGGTCCAATCATGTCGATCTATCAGGCACACATTCAAAAATATTTGATGAACCGTAGCCTGATCAAAGAAGAAGACCGTAAAGTTTGGGCTTATCTGGGCGATGGTGAAATGGACGAGCCAGAAAGTACCGGTGCGATTTCACTTGCGGGTCGTGAGAAGCTTGATAACCTGATCTGGGTGGTGAACTGTAACTTACAACGTCTAGATGGTCCTGTTCGCGGTAATGGTAAAATTATTCAGGAACTTGAATCACTGTTCCGTGGTGCCGGCTGGCGCGTGATTAAAGTGGTATGGGGTCGCCATTGGGATCCGCTACTAGATAAAGATAAATCTGGCGCGCTGAAAGCGATTATGGATGAAGCGGTAGACGGTGATTATCAACGTTACCAAGTGAAAGGTGGGGCATATACCCGTGCACACTTCTTCGGTAAATATCCTGAAGCTGAAGAGCTGGTGAAAGACCTCAGCGATGAAGATATTGATAACTTAAATCGCGGCGGTCATGATCCATATAAAGTGTATGCGGCTTATGCTGAAGCAATGAAGTCAACAGGTCAGCCAACGGTCATCCTGGCGAAAACTGTCAAAGGTTATGGTCTGTCTGAAGAAATTGAAGCAGTCAACAAAACGCATCAGATTAAAAAGATGCAGCTTGAATCTTTAAAATATGTGCGTAACCGTTTTAACCTGCCATTTACCGATGAACAGCTTGAAGAAGTGCCATTCTATCGTCCAAGCGAAAACTCGCCAGAACTGAAATACATGAAGGCGCGTCGTGAAGCTTTAGGCGGTTATCTGCCAGCGCGTCGTAAAGAAAGTGAATCATTGCCAATTCCTGAGTTGTCTGTATTTGATGCCGTGTTAAAAGGTTCAAATGGCAAGCAGCAATCAACAACGATGGTGATGGTGCGTTTAATTTCTGCATTATTAAAAGAAAAAGCCATTAAAGACCGTGTGGTGCCGATTGTTCCCGATGAAGCGCGTACTTTTGGTCTGGAAGGCATGTTCCGTCAGTTGGGTATTTATGCTGCACATGGTCAGAAATACACCCCTGAAGACCAAGAACAGCTGATGAACTATCGTGAAGCTAAAGATGGTCACATGCTGCAAGAGGGAATTAATGAAGCCGGTGCGATGAGTGCATGGGCGGCATTGGCCACCAGTTATTCAACCAATAACTTGCCGATGATTCCAATGTACATGTACTACTCGATGTTCGGCTTCCAGCGTATTGGCGACATTGCATGGGCTGCGGGCGATGCTCAGGCGCAAGGTTTCTTGCTCGGTGCAACAGCAGGCCGTACCACATTAAATGGTGAAGGCTTGCAGCATCAGGATGGTCACTCGCACATTCTTGCCGGCACCATTCCAAACTGCGTGGCATATGATCCATGTTTCGGTTATGAACTTGCGGTGATTGTGCATGACGGTTTACAACGCATGTATGTCAACCAGGAACGTGTGTTCTATTATCTGACAGTAATGAACGAAAACTACGAGCATCCGCCAATGCCACAAGGTGTTGAGGAAGGCATTAAACGTGGTATGTACTTGCTTGAAGAAGATGAAAAAGCCACTGTTCAGTTATTGGGTTCAGGCGTGATTCTGCGTGAAGTGATTAAAGCTGGGAAAATCCTGCGTGATGAATACCAGATCAATTCAAACGTGTGGAGCGTAACCAGCTACAACGAACTTGCACGTGATGGCATGGCCGTTGAAGAATACAACCGCTTGCACCCATTGGCGGAAGAAACACAAGAATGCTGGGTCTCTCAGCAATTGCGCGGTACCGATGGCATTGTGGTGTCTGCAACCGATCATATGCGCGCCTATAGCGAACAAATCCGTGCCTATCTTCCGGATAACCGTCCATATGTGACTTTAGGTACAGATGGCTATGGCCGTTCAGATACGCGTGGCAATTTGCGCAGTTTCTTTGGTGTCGATGCAGCGCACATTGTGGTTGCGACATTGAAAAAATTATCCGATGAAGGCGAAGTGGATGCGCGTTTAGTCAAGGATGCGATTTCAAGCTTTGAGCTAGATACCGACCGTCCAGTAGCGTGGGCGCCTCAAACCCATCCCGAAGTTCAAGCGGTTGCGGATTATAAAGAGCCAACAGGTGAGGAGAACTAAGCATGCAAATCAAAACACCTGATATTGGGGTCGATAAAGCCACCGTTGCAGAAATTTTGGTCAAAGTGGGCGATACCGTTGATGTGGACGACAGCCTGGTTTTGCTGGAATCGGATAAAGCCTCTGTTGAAGTGCCGAGCACTTCAGCAGGTGTGGTGAAAAGCATCTTGGTTAATCTGGGTGATAATGTCACTGAAGGCGTGGCATTGGTTGAGCTTGAATCGGAAGATGCATCTAGTGTAGCAACTGAAGTCCAAGAGGCGGATGCTTCAGAAAAGACTTCGGAAAATACCCCAACGTCACTGCCTGATCAGGAGATTATGCAGGAACTGACATCGCATCAGCCGCATCAGGCAGCAAGTTCTACCCCGGCTTCTACAGCTGCATCGAGCAGCATTGTTGAAGTTCAGGTTCCGGACATTGGCGTAGAAAAAGCGCTGGTGGGCGAAATTCTGGTACAAGTCGGCGATGCCATTGATGTTGACCAAAGCATTGTCGTGGTTGAATCCGATAAAGCCACAGTAGAAGTGCCAAGTTCAGTTTCAGGTAGCGTTGAAAGCATTGAAGTTCATGAAGGCGACACGGTAAAAGAAGGCGTGGTGCTGATTAAAGTCAAAGTTGCTGGTGAGTCTCAGGCTGAAACTGTAGTTGAGACTCCAAAAGCAGAAAACGTACCAGCCGCTGCAATGAAATCTGAACCTGTGGCAGAAGCTGCTCCGGTTCAAAGTGGTGCAATTGAAATTACCGTGCCTGATCTGGGTGTGGACAAAGCCACTGTTGCTGAAATTTTAGTGAAAGTTGGCGACACGGTTGAAGCGGATCAAAGCATCATTGTGGTTGAGTCGGATAAAGCGACGGTTGAAGTGCCAAGCTCAACTGCCGGTGTGATTAAAGCGATTCATGTTGAGGTGGGCCAAAGTGTCAGCCAAGGCGTGGCTTTGGTAACCATTGAAGCTGAAGCCAAAGCTGCTCAAGCCGCACCGGCTGCAAAAGCAGAAACTCAATCAGAGTCTAAGCCAGAAGCTAAGACAGAACCTAAACCAGAAGCTGCTCCTGCTAAATCAGCTTCAGCGGAACAGGCACAGGCTCTAGTGGCTGCATCGGGTTCCGATAAGCTGAGCAAAGAGCAAAGTGCTGCAAATGCCAAAGTTTACGCCGGTCCTGCAGTACGTAAACTGGCACGTGAACTCGGTGTGGTGCTATCCCAAGTGAAAGCATCAGGTGCCCATGACCGCTTGATGAAAGAAGATGTGTTTGCTTATGTGAAAACACAGTTAACCACACCTCAAGCAGCGCCAGTCGCACAGGCTGTAGCACCAGTTTCCGGTCTGCCTAAACTTCCTGATTTTAGTGCTTTTGGCGGTACTGAAGAAAAAGCCATGACACGCTTGCAACAGGTTTCTGTTCCGCAACTGTCATTGAATAACTTCATTCCTCAAGTCACCCAGTTTGATGCAGCCGATATTACCGAGCTTGAAGCTTGGCGCGGCGAGTTGAAAGGCAACTTCAAGAAAGAGGGCATTAGCCTGACCATTTTGGCTTTCATTGCCAAAGCTCTGGCGCATCTTTTAAAAGAAGAGCCGTATTTTGCAGGTCATTTGGCGGATGATCAAAAATCAGTATTGCTGCGCAATGAAATCCATATGGGGATTGCTGTAGCGACGCCTGATGGCTTGACTGTGCCTGTACTGCGTAACCCGGACCAAAAATCAGTGAAGCAAATTGCGATTGAACTGGGTGAATTAAGTAAAAAGGCGCGTGAGAAAAAATTATCACCGAAAGATTTGCAAGGTGCGAATTTCACCATTACCAGTCTGGGTTCAATTGGCGGTACCGCATTTACCCCATTGGTGAACTGGCCTCAAGTGGCGATTTTGGGTATTTCACCTGCAACCATGCAACCGGTATGGAATGGTGAAAGTTTTGATCCACGCCTGATGCTGCCATTGTCATTGTCTTATGACCATCGTGTGATTAATGGTGCTGACGCTGCGCGTTTCACCCATAAATTGACCAAGCTTTTAGCGGATATTCGTACTTTATTGCTCTAATTAGTTGATAAAGCATGACTCATAAAAACCCTGCTTCGGCAGGGTTTTTTATGGGCACAGATAAAGCTCATGAAAATGTCGGGAAGATACGATTCATCCAATCTTCATCGCTTAATTTTATTTTTTTCATCTTAAGTCAAAAGCCAGTCAGCAAATTGAGTTGATAAAAAACAGCTTTGCGATTAAAATCACCGCACTTCATTGGGGAGTAGCCGCTTTTTACGCAATGTAAAAAGGTGATGGTCAACATAATTGTTCAACAGAACATGGTCATCATAGCAAAGAACCAATTCAGCTTTTCTCAAAGCTTTTTTTGTTGGCAAGACCTTTGATTTATCACTCCGCAGATTTTGGCTAGCAGGAGCGGTAAGTCATCGGCAAATTTTGCTAGCCAGAGAAAGATCACATGTATGAACTGCTCATCTCAACCGCTATTGTTGCCCTCGCTGAAATGGGTGACAAGACCCAGTTATTAGCCTTGTTGCTGGCAGCCCGTTTTCGAAAACCTGTTCCTATCCTGCTTGCCATTTTATTTGCCACTTTATTGAATCATGGTATATCGGCTGTTCTCGGCCAGTGGATTACCACGGTATTAAGCCCAGTCGTGTTGCTTTGGATTGTTTCGGTTGGCTTTATCGCGATGGCACTGTGGATGCTTGTTCCAGACGAACTGGAAGATGAAACCGATAATATTAATAAATGGCAAAAATATGGCGTGTTTGGTGCAACCTTTGTGCTGTTTTTCCTGGCGGAAATAGGCGACAAAACCCAAGTGGCAACCGTTGCTCTGGCTGCGCGTTTTGACAGTGTATTCTGGGTGATGCTAGGAACCACCATTGGGATGATGATTGCCAATGCACCGGCAGTCTTTGTCGGAAACAAGCTGGCGGATAAATTGCCAATTCCACTGATTCATAAAATTGGTGCGAGCATATTCTTGATCATTGGTGTTGCTACTTTGGTGCAACATTACTTCTTATAAAGTTGAATAGTAGTGAAAAATCCTGGCATTTTGGTCGGGATTTTTTATGGTTAAATGTGGTACAATTTACTGATAAATCTGACAATATTTCAATATATCTTTGTTGTAAATCACCCTAATTCCCTATATGTTGTATGGCATTAAAAAATGCACTTTTACAGCAATATTTTGGGGAATGGGTTATGGCATTTGATCGCACTACATCACAAGTGTTATTTGATAATGGCACACATAAATGTATTAGCTTTACCAGTCTGGTCAAAGGTGAGGGTGTACAAGCCAACCAATTTCTAATTCTGGATAATGAACGTGCCGCAGTGCTGGATCCAGGTGGGGATTTAACCTATGTCCCACTGACCATGGAACTGAACAAATATACCCGCCTGGCTAATCTTGACTATGTGATGGCTTCACACCAAGACCCCGATATTATTACTTCGATGCCACGCTGGTTGGTGTATACCGAAGCTAAAGTGGTGGCATCTAAACTCTGGGCGCGTTTCTTACCGCATTTGAACTCGGCCTTTATGAGTGACCGAATGAAAGGGGGATGGCTGGAACGCCTGATTGAATTGCCAGACCATGGTGGGATCATTCCTTTGGGCGAATCACGTATTATTGTTGTTCCAGCGCATTTTCTGCATTCGGTTGGCAACTTCCAGTTTTATGATCCAATTGCAAAAATTCTGTTTTCAGGCGATATGGGTGCATCGATGGTGGATGATGCTTCTAAACCACTGGAAAATTTTGCAGCGCATATTCCCAAGATGAAAAGCTTTCACCAGCGCTATATGTGTTCAAATAAAGTGATTCGTCTTTGGGTGAATATGGTTCGTACTATGGATATTGAAATGATCGTGCCACAGCACGGTACGCCATTTATAGGTAAAGAGCAGATTAACCAGTTCCTGGATTGGATTGAAACTTTAGAGTGTGGGATCGACTTGATGGATGAAACGGTATTTACCTGCCCCGAATAATATCTCTGCTGTTCACTAATTTTTCTTGTGTATAAAAGCAACATTTTTTAAAATTTCTCACTAAAAATTAAACCTTTGATGACGAGAATTTAAAAAATGTTGTCTCAAGTTACTACGCAGGATGCGTGTTTGAGTTGTGGGGCATGTTGTGCTCATTTCCGGGTTTCATTCTATTGGGCGGAAGGCATTGCCATGCCGGAGCAGTATATCGAACCGCTCACTGCGGTTTATTCGTGTATGCAAGGTACCAATCAGGCACAGCCCTATTGTGCGGCGCTCGAGGGAAAAATTGGTGAACAGGTCAGTTGTGCAATTTATACCGTGCGCAGTTCCAGCTGTAAAGAAGTACAAATTGCCGATGAGCAATGTAATAAAGCCCGCCGTGCCTACAATATGATTCCGTTTATCCCTGTTGAAACAACAGAACCAAGCAATGACGATGATTTTGATCAGGTGATTTAATCGTCCATAAAATTAAATCTTCAGCAGCATCATGCAGCAGAGTGGCTGTTTTTGAACAAAAAACCGCGTAAATATTCATTAATGTAAATTTATTTTGCATTGCGCTTTGAAATTAGCATGAATAAACCTGTATTTTTTGTTTATAATAGCGCACGGAAATTACCAGTGAGACTGTTATGTTGACCATCGTTCAAGAAGCGCTAACCTTCGATGATGTCTTATTACTCCCTGCCTACTCAACTGTTCTCCCAAAAGATGTCTCCTTAAAGACACGCCTTACTCGTGGCATTAATCTGAATATTCCCCTTGTTTCAGCTGCAATGGATACTGTGACAGAATCACGTATGGCAATTGCGATGGCGCAAAACGGTGGTATCGGCATCCTGCATAAAAACATGGATATTACTGCTCAAGCAGCTGAAGTACGCCGTGTGAAAAAATTCGAAGCAGGGATGGTGAAAGATCCTATCACTGTGACTCCAGAAACAACGGTTCGTGAATTGATCGCGGTGACTCAAGCCAACAATATCAGCGGTGTGCCTGTTGTTAAAGATGGCAAAGTGGTCGGTATTGTGACGGGGCGTGATACACGTTTCGTCACCAATTTAGAGCAACCCGTTAGCAACATCATGACTGGGCAAGACCGCTTGGTAACTGTTCGTGAAAACGAATCTAAAGAAAATATCCAGGCCTTATTACAAAAAAACCGTATTGAAAAAGTATTGGTGGTTGGTGACAACAACGAACTTAAAGGTTTGATTACCGTTACTGATTTCCGTAAAGCAGAGCTTTATCCAAACAGCTGTAAAGATGATTTAGGTCGTCTGCGTGTTGGTGCTGCAGTCGGTACAGGCATTGAAACTCCTGCACGTGTTGAAGCATTGGTTGAAGCAGGTGTGGATGCCATTGTTGTCGATACAGCGCATGGTCACTCTGCGGGTGTAATTGAACGTGTTCGTTGGGTTAAAGCCAACTATCCGCAAGTTCAAGTGATTGGCGGTAATATCGCAACAGGTGATGCTGCATTGGCTTTACTTGATGCAGGCGCTGATGCGGTTAAAGTGGGTATTGGTCCGGGTTCAATCTGTACTACGCGTATTGTTGCCGGTATTGGTATGCCACAAATCTCTGCCATTGACAGCGTTGCCAATGCATTGAAAGAACAGATTCCTTTGATTGCTGACGGTGGTATTCGCTTCTCTGGCGATATGGCAAAAGCCATTGGTGCAGGTGCAAGCACCATCATGGTCGGTTCATTGATGGCAGGTACTGAAGAAGCGCCGGGTGAAGTTGAATTCTTCCAGGGCCGTTATTACAAAGCTTACCGCGGTATGGGTTCATTGGGTGCAATGGCAGGTGCAACTGGTTCTGCAGACCGTTATTTCCAGGACTCTAAAGCCGGTGCTGAAAAATTGGTTCCAGAAGGCATTGAAGGTCGCGTGCCTTACAAAGGCCCAATGGGTAATATCGTGCACCAAATGATGGGCGGTTTGCGTTCATCTATGGGTTATACCGGTTCTGCAGTGATTGAAGATCTTCGTCAAAATGCGAAATTTGTCAAAATTACTTCAGCTGGCATGTCTGAATCACATGTGCATGATGTGACAATTACCAAAGAAGCGCCAAACTACCGTGTTGGTTGATTTTTAGTAATCAAAGCCATGAAAAGCCGTCATTTATATGACGGCTTTTTTGATTTTGGTGTAAAGTAATTGCGGATAAAATTGGATGATGAATATCATCACACCTGTATAAGAAGTGAGTAGAAAATGAGTTATTTTGGAACAGATGGTATTCGCGGAAAGTTTGGGGAACTTCCAATTACACCTGAATTTGCGCTTAAGCTCGGGTTTGCTGCGGGGAAGGTATTAAAGCAATATAGCAAGAAAACTAAACCCATCGTCGTTTTAGGCAAAGATACCCGTTTATCTGGCTATATTTTAGAATCTGCCTTACAAGCGGGTCTAAATGCTGCAGGTGTTTATGTTCATTTGTTGGGGCCATTGCCCACCCCGGCGATTGCCCATTTAACCCGTGCTTTGCATGCCAGTTTAGGCATTGTGATTTCAGCTTCCCATAACCCTTATTTTGATAACGGAATTAAATTCTTCTCAAGCGAAGGCAAAAAACTGCCAGATGAAGTTCAGGAAGCAATCAATCAAGAACTTGAAAAAGAATTAAAAATTGAAGATACCGCAAACCTGGGTAAAAGCGTTCGTGTGAAAGATGCCAACGGCCGTTATATCGAGTTCTGTAAATCAACATTCCCTTACCATTTTGACTTGAGTAATTTAAAGATTGTGGTGGACTGTGCCAATGGGGCTGCGTATAACGTGGGACCTTCGGTATTTAAAGAATTGGGTGCTAAAGTTGTTGCACTGTATAACGAACCTGATGGTTTAAATATCAATAAAGACTGTGGTTCAACCCATCCGGAAAACCTGCAAAAAGCAGTGCTTGAACATCAAGCCGACTTGGGGATTGCCTTTGATGGCGATGCCGACCGCGTGGTTTTGGTGGATAAATATGGCCAGTTGGTCGATGGCGATAACATCCTTTATATTCTTGCCACACAAGCGAGTCATAAACCTGCAGGGATTGTCGGGACCGTGATGAGCAATATGGCACTTGAATTGGCACTCGAAAAAGCCCAAGTTCCATTTATACGTGCCAGCGTAGGCGACCGTTATGTGCTGCAAGCACTGGATGACAATGGCTGGGTGATTGGCGGTGAACCATCAGGGCATATTCTGACTCTGGACAAGAGCACCACAGGCGATGCGATTATTGCAGCCTTACAAGTGTTGACTGTCATGGTTGAACAGAAAAAAGCCTTGCATGAATTGGTTGCTGACTTCCATTTATTGCCTAATGTTTTGGTGAATGTTCGTTTAGAAGCAATGTTTGATCCCTATGCGGTGCCTGCACTGGTAACTGAATTTGAAAAAGCGGAGCAACAGCTCAAAGGTCGTGGTCGTTTACTGATTCGTAAATCAGGAACTGAACCAGTGATTCGTGTCATGGTTGAAGGCGAGAATCTTGCAGAGGTAACTACACTAGCAAATTCATTGGCTGATGCTGTACGTGCCAACGCGGCTTAAATAGGGGGGAGAGCGAATGAGTGATCTGATTAAGGATCTGAGTGAACTGCGTCTAAACTATCAAAAGGGCGAGTTATACGAAGATCAGGTCAATCCCAATCCGCATATGCAATTTTTGCAATGGTTTAATCATGCACTAGCTGCACAGCTACATGAACCTTATGCCATGTCACTGGCGACTACAAATGCACAGGGCCGTCCACATGTACGTACAGTGTTGTTGCGCGGTGCTGCTGAAGCGGGTTATGACTTCTATACCAATTATGACAGCCAGAAAGGTCTGGATCTGGCCGAAAATCCGTATGCTGAATTGCTGTTTTACTGGCAGGAACAGGAACGTCAAATCCGGATTAGCGGTAAAGTCATTAAAATTTCGGAAGAAGAATCGACTGACTACTATCATAAACGTCCACGTGAAAGTCAGATCGCCGCTCATATCAGTACTCCACAAAGTGGTGTGGTCGCCAGCCGTGAAGAATTGCAGCAGCGCTTCTGGGATCTGCATCAGCAGGTCGCTAATCAGGAGGAGCTGGACAAACCTGAATTCTGGGGTGGCTATCGTTTGCAGCCAGATTATTACGAATTTTGGCAAGGTCGTCCAAACCGTTTACATGACCGCTTGAGTTATGAAAGAATCGACGGTACATGGAAATTACAACGGCTCATGCCTTAAATGCCAAAAACACTGATTCAGCAAAGACCTTTCATTACACGCCCTGAACATATTCAGGGCGTGTCGCCCTTTATTGCGCAAATTTTAGCGCGCCGTGGTGTGCAATCCGAACAAGAACTCGAACTTAAACTGAAACATTTACTCGCTCCAAATATGAAAGGTTTAGAGCAAGCCATTCAAATTATGGATCAAGCCATTGATGAAAATAAGAAAATAGTCATTGTTGGCGATTATGATGCAGATGGCGCAACAAGCACTGCATTGATGGTTCTCGCTTTAAGAGACATGGGCGCCAATGTTGAATATTTGGTTCCAGACCGTTTTAAATATGGTTATGGTCTAACGCCCAAAATTGCAGATCTGGCTTTTAGCCGCTATCAGCCAGACCTACTGATTACGGTTGATAATGGTATTTCCAGTCATACTGGGGTTAAGCAAGCCCAAACACATGGCATGCAGGTCATTATTACCGATCACCATTTGACCACCAAGGAAACACCTACGGCCGAAGCGGTGGTGAACCCAAATCAACTAGGCTGTGACTTTCCAAGTAAAGCCTTGGCTGGGGTGGGTGTTGCTTTTTACTTGCTTGCCAACCTGTCGAGTCACCGAAGTAAATCAGGAAAATCAAGTTCCAAGGTAGCGCAGTATTTAGATCTGGTTGCACTGGGCACTTATGCAGACGTTGCAAGTCTGGATTATAACAACCGGATCTTGGTGGATGCCGGGGTTAAACGGATTCAGCAAAATCAGTGCCGTGCAGGGATTAGTGCTTTACTGGATATTGCAGGGCGAGAGCCATCTCAACTCAAGGCACAAGATTTAGGCTTTGTACTTGGTCCTCGAATTAATGCGGCCGGGCGCATGGAAACCATGGACATTGGTATTGAATGTTTGATGGCGAGCGATATGCAAACTGCTTATCCACTCGCACAGCAGTTGAATCAATTGAATGTTGAGCGTCGCCAGGTTGAAGCGCAGATGAAGCAAGAGGCTTTATCTGAATTAGCAAGCTTGAAATTGGATCAGGCAGATTTACCTGCAGCTTTAATTTTATTTGAACCACATTGGCATCAAGGCGTGATTGGCATTGTGGCAGGCCGTTTAAAAGAGCAGTTTCATCGTCCAAGCATCGTTTTTGCCGCAGATGATGATGGCATTCATATCAAAGGTTCTGCACGTTCAATAGAAGGCGTGCATATTCGGGATGCGATTGAACTGATTGCGGAACAATATCCGCATTTGGTCAGTCATTTTGGTGGACATGCAGCAGCAGCGGGTTTAACCATCCAGAAACAGCATTTTGAAGAATTCAAACAGGCTTTTGAGCAATTAATCTCGACTATGGATGAATCGCTGTTTCATGCCACTTTATGGACCGATGGTGAATTGCCGACGGCAATTTTTCAAATTGATACGGTTGATTTGCTGCAAAATTTAACCCCATGGGGACAAAAATTTCCATCGCCGATTTTTGAAGGTGTATTCAAAGTTTTAGATTATCGCTGGTTGAAAGAAACCCATTTAAAACTGCGTTTAGCTTTGGATAATGGTCAAATTGTAGAAGCAATTGCCTTTAATGCCAGTGAAAAATTCGAGTTTGATGCCATGCATGATAGTGTTCGTCTGGTCTATGAACTCGATAAAAATGAATTTAATGGCAACGTGAGTTTACAACTGCGTGTCATGCATTTAGAACAATAAAAAAACCGCTCATTTGAGCGGTTTTTGACTTTTAATCTGAGGGATTAGAAGCGGAATGTACCGTTAATGCCAAAAGAATCAGCACCATCAGTAGTTGTATAGTTTACGCCCGCAGCAATGGCTGGAGTAAAGAATTTTTGAGCACGAACACCAAAAAGAGTATCTGACTCATCAGCAGTAGAATCAGCAATTGATACACCTACGCTTAATGTTGGATCGATATAAAGGTCTGCGCCCAAGCGGTAAGTCGTTTCATCACCCATATATGAGATCCCTTCAAAATTGGCATAGTGATTACCAATTAAAGTCACATATTTGGCACGTAAAGACAGAGCTGTATCATCACCTACGGTTACAGCATTTAAAAGAGTTGCAGTAAATCCATAGTTAGCAACTTGTACAGGATCTACGTTTTCATTAGCTGCCCCAACAGCTAATAATAAACCCTCAATAGGTAAGTAACCGACTTCAATAGCATAACCGGTATTATCTTCATCACCAAAATCGGTCTGGTTAAGAGCAGCGCTTACATAAAATTGTGTATTTGGAATAAAAAACTCGCCGTTGATCCCAAGTGCATCAATATCCTCATCTCCGTCGCCACTTGCATTAGCATAACCCAGACCTATATTGCTGGCTTTACTTAAGAACGCGGCCTCTGCTAAAGGAGCATTTTTTACCTGAACCCCATTAAGATAATATTTACCATTAATAAAAATGGTGTCTAAATCCCCTAAATTTTCAATATCAGTGTTTTCATATCCAGCATTAATTTCAGCTTGATAAGCGTGAGTGGTTCCCAAAGTAGCAAATAGTGCAGCAGAAAAAGCAAGTTTTTTAAGCATTTTAGAGTATCTCGGTTTTGTTATAAAAATATGACTGTTTTATGAACAGTTGTAACAAATTGTACAGTTTATATTCGCCCCGTCAATGTGCAAAAAACACCTAAATGCTTTATTTTAGAACAAAAAAATAGCCCATCCGAAGATGGGCTATTTCATTTAAATTATTTTAGATCAATTAGAAGCGGTATTTCGCAGCTACACCAAATGAGTTGTAGTCATTATTACCCACTTCACCGAAACCAACACGGCCTTCAAGGCTGACTTGTTGGTTAATGAATTTACGGGCATTAACACCAAATTCACTTTGATCAGTTAAGTCATTGTTATGATAGTCAGCACCAACGCTTAGTGTTTTATCAATGAAGTAATCGGCAGCTAAGTTATACTCATCAAGATCACCAAAAGCAGCACCAGCTTCTAGGTTGATGTCTTTACCATTACTTAAAGTAGTTACATATTTAGCACGTAATGTTGGATCTACACCATCATCGTTATCGTTGTCATAACCTTTAAGACCTGCAGCAATTAATAGGCCTGGAGCTGGAAGGTAACCAACTTCAGCGGCATAATAAGTGGTATCAAAGTCATATTTTTGACCTAATACATTGAAACGTTCAGTTTCATTTTGACTGACATTACCGCTTAAGTAAAAGTCAGAATTTGGTACGAAGATTTCAGCACCAACACCATAAGTGTTGTCATCTACATCGCCACGATCAGCAAATGTTGCTTGGGCATTTACGTTACTTGCACGGTCAAGGAAAGCTGCTTCTGCAAGTGGGGCATTACGAGTTTGAACGGGGTTGAAGTAATAAGTACCATTTACACCTAAAGCGCTACCTGAACTGCCATTGTCTGGGTCAACGTAAGCTGCTGCTGCGCCTACTTCGGCTTGGTATGCGTTTGCTGTACCTGTTACTGCTAGAGCAGAAAGAAGTGCTGAAGCAATGGCTAATTTTTTCATGGATACTACCCCTTAAATTTATGGTTAAAATTAATACATTTTTTGTTACAAGTTTTAGTCTAGACCAAAATGAATCTGGGTCAATCCTTGCAAGGTTACTCAATGTTGCTAACGTAATCTTATGTAATTTTTTAATAATAAGTATTTGAAATATATATAATTATTTAAATGTTTTCTTTTATTAAGATTGTGGAGAGTTCATGGATTTATGTGAATTTTTAATAAAATCTTTAGTATTTTGTAACAAAATAGTGAGTTAGCATTAAAAAAACACTCTCATTTGAAAGTGTTTTTAACTATTTATTTTATGACTTATTGCTCAATTAAAAACGATATGTTGCATTGATATTAAATGTCAGTACATCATCTCCAAAAGCTACTTCACCACCCACTGCAAAGTTAGCATTAATGAAATATTTGGAAGGAATCGAGAAGAAATCGACCTCGTCTTCACCATCATCTTGAATATGATATGCAGCACCCAAGCTAAAGGCTGGGTCGAAATAATAGTCTACAGCAATTGTTACTTCATCCTCATCGCCAAATGCGCCATCAGCTTCTACATTCAAAAACTGAGCTTTTTTATTGCGCATTAGCCCTCTAAAATTGCATCCATGCTCTGTGTTATAATTGACAGCTATTTAAGCCTAGTATTCTGATTGAGAGTAATTCACGTGGAAATTAATCCTTATCTAAACCAATTAAAAGACTTAAACGACCGTGGTCAAACACTACGGGGGTATCTTTGACTACGATCTGAAAAAAGAGCGTTTAGAAGAGGTTCTCCGCGAGTTAGAAGATCCGGCGATTTGGAATGACCAAAGTCGTGCGCAAGCGATGGCCAAAGAAAAAGGCGAGCTTGAAAATGTACTCAATGTACTTGAAGGTTTATCGACCCAGCTAGAAGATGCGCAAGCGTTGCTTGATTTGGCGGTTGAAGCAGACGACGAAAGTCTGCTTGAAGATGTGCAAGCAGAATTAGATGCGTCTGAGTCGGAACTGGCAAAACTTGAATTCCGTCGTATGTTCAGTAACCCGATGGATCCAAACCCATGTTATGTGGAAATTCAGGCGGGTTCTGGTGGTACTGAAGCACAGGACTGGGCTTCAATGCTGCTTCGCATGTATATGCGCTGGATTGAACGTCATGGCTTTAAAGCAGAATTGATGGAAGAATCTGACGGTGATGTTGCCGGGATTAAATCTGCAACTATTCGTGTAGATGGTGAATATGCCTATGGTTGGTTGCGTACCGAATCGGGGGTTCACCGTTTAGTGCGTAAGTCTCCATTTGACTCGGGTAACCGTCGTCATACCTCGTTCTCTGCGGTGTTTGTTTCACCGGAAGTCGATGACAACATTGAAATTGATATCAACCCAGCCGATGTCCGTACCGATACCTATCGCGCATCCGGTGCCGGTGGTCAGCACATTAACAAAACTGACTCTGCGGTACGTTTAACCCATGCACCGACAGGTATTGTGGTGGCTTGTCAGAACCAGCGTTCACAACATGCCAACCGTGACCATGCCTGGAAACAGTTACGTGCAAAACTGTATGAACGTGAAATGCAAATTCGTAATGATGCTGCACAGGCGCTGGAAGATACCAAGTCCGATATCGGTTGGGGTAGCCAGATTCGTTCATACGTACTGGATGATTCACGTATTAAGGACTTGCGGACCAGTGTGGAAAGCTCGAACACCGGTGCAGTGCTGGATGGTGACTTGGATAAATTTATTGAAGCCAGTTTAAAACAGGGTTTATAAGTTTATTGCTTGAAAAACAGAGGCTGGCCCTCTGTTTTTTTAGCTTTAAAATTTGGTTGCTTGAGTGAAGGTAACTCATCAATCAGACAATGTTAGAATAGAGTGAAGTTGTACAAGATTGCAGCAAATTACAAAATGAATATACAATATCGATAAATTTCGATATTAATATCGTATAAATTCGATATAATGATTTTTGGTAAGGTGCTGATCATGACATGAGTGAAATGAGATGGACACAGAAGCAATTTATAAAGCCTTAGCCAACCCGATTAGACGTCAGATTCTGCAATGTTTAAAAGAACCTGAGCGTTACATTTCCACTGAAGAGTGCGGAAATGATTTTAGTCGTGGCGTGTGCGCAGGGCAGATGGAAAAAATTGCCGATATCTCTCAATCGACCATGTCCAATCATTTATCTGTGCTGCAACAGGCAGGGCTGATTCATGTGACCAAATATGGGCAATGGTCTTATTTCTCGCGTAATGAAGCACTGATCCAAGAATTTTTACAACATTTACAGCACGCGCTTTAGACTAAATCAGTCCAGGCAAGCTGTAAGAGGATTGCTGGATGACAGATTTTTCAACACCGATTCAATTTGGTGAACTTAAACTTAAAAACCGTGTCGTGATGGCACCATTAACACGTAGCCGTGCCACAATTGACCGTGTACCGACTGCCATAATGGCCGAGTACTATGCACAACGTGCCAGCGCAGGTTTAATCATTTCAGAAGCAACCGTGATTTCTGAAGAAGCCAACGGTTATGAAAAAACACCGGGTTTATTTAGCGATGCGCAAGTTGAAGGCTGGAAACAGGTGACTGATGCCGTACATGCCAAAGACGGTTTGATTGTGGCGCAATTGTGGCATGTCGGTCGTGTATCACATCCTGATTTATTAAACGGTGAAACGCCGGTTTCTGCCAGTGATGTCAAACAGGCGGGTCATGTCAGCTTGCTGCGTCCAAAACGTGAATATGTAGTGCCGCGTCCACTGGAAATTTCAGAAATTCATGCCATTACCGAGCAATATAAACAGTCTGCCATTTATGCCAAAGCTGCCGGTTTTGATGGGGTGGAATTGCATGCGGCCAATGGTTATCTGATTGACCAATTCTTGCAAAGTTCAACCAATAAACGTAGCGATCTTTATGGTGGTTCGGTCGAAAACCGTGCCCGTTTCTTGCTAGAAGTGGTTGATGCCCTGATTGAAGTCTGGGGCGCAGGTCGTGTCGGTGTGCATCTGGCACCGCGTGGCGATGAGCATGATATGGGCGATGCCAATGCGAAAGAAACTTTTGGTTATGTACTGGAAGAACTGGGTAAACGTAACATTGCTTTCTTCTTTACCCGTGAATACTTGGCAGAAGACAGCATCAGCCTGGACATGAAAGCACGTTCAAATGGTGTGCCGTATATTGCCAATATGCGTTTAAGCCGTGAAGATGCGCTTGAATTATTGAGCTCAGGTAAAGCCGAAGCGGTGTCTTTTGGTAAAGCCTATATTGCCAATCCTGACCTTTTCGAGCGTTTGGTGGAAGATGAAGCGCTGAATGAATTGAAGTTTGAAAATATGATTGGAACCGATGTGGCAGAAGGTTATATCGATTATCCTTTCTTGAATAAACAGCTAGCTGAAAGTTAAGTTGATAGATAAATAAAGCAGAATAAATCATTGCGCGGAGCAGAATTCATTAACATGTGAAGGCTGCTCTGTTATATTTTGCCGATTGAACACAATTTGAGGCAACTTGTTTGGCTACTCCTTTTTGGTACAACGCAGCATTATCAGTCATTAAACCATTGTATCAATGGCGGATCAAAAAACGTGCGTTGAATATGGAGCAATTGCAACAAGAGTGTCTTGAGCGTTTTGGACCATTCCAGCAGCCTAAAAACCTGCATGCAATCTGGTTTCATGTGGTGTCTGTGGGCGAAACCAATGCGGCGCAGCCCTTAATTGAACATTATTTAAAATTGGGTCATGCAGTTTTGGTGACCAATACCACCAAGACCGGACAGGCGAGGGCCAAATCCCTGTTTTTAAAAGCACCCTATGAGCATCTGTTCCAGGCGGTGTATTTACCTGCCGATCAGAAAAAATTAGTTCAGGCGTTTTATCAAAAATATCAACCGAAATTATTGGCTTTGGTGGAAACTGAAATCTGGCCGAATTTAATTGATCAGGCCCAGCAATTTAAAGTGCCATGTTTACTGATTAATGCACGACTGTCGGAAAAATCCGCCCAAGGCTATAGCAAGGTTCCAGGGCTTAGCCGAGGCATGCTGAGTGGTTTAGACCAGCTATTGGCACAAGACCAGGCGACTTTAGACCGTTTCCTAAATTTGGGCATGCCTGAAAATAAAAGTCAGCTCTTGGGCAGTATTAAATTTGATATTCATGCACCTGAAAGCTTTAGCGAAAAAGCTGAGCAACTGAAACAAGACTGGAATTTAGCAGCACGTAAAATTATCACCATTGCCAGTACGCATGTGCCAGAAGAACAAAAATTACTGAATGCGTTAAAGCCTTATCTGATGCAACATCCAGAGATTGTGGTGATTGTGGTGCCACGGCATCCGGAACGTTTTGACGAGGTATTTCAGATTGCACAAGACTTAGATCTAAACACTCAACGTCGCAGTTTAGGTGAGGTTATTGAACCCCATACCCAAGTGTATTTAGCCGATAGTATGGGCGAGATGTGGTTGTGGTACGCTTTAAGCCAAGTCTGCTTTGTTGGCGGTTCATTGAATGAACCGGGCGGTGGACATAATATTTTAGAGCCGGTTGCATTAAATGTGCCGACTGTTTTAGGTAAAAATTACTTAAACTTCCAGACCATTGTCGATGAGTTCGTCACAGTGGATGGGGTAAAAGTTGTAAATGATGCAGAGCAGGCGGCGAAGGTTTTAATTGAACTGTTAAATGATCAGGTGGCTGCAGAACAACTGAATCAACAGGCACAGCAGATCATGCTTAAAAATACAGGATCTCTGGCGAAGCATATTGCGGTGATTGATCAGTATATTTAAATATTTCAAATGCACCATACGGTCTCATTTTGACAGAAAAATTTAAATGCTGATTCGTAGGCAATCTCTACTTTTGAGGGATAAAAAGTAGCAAAAATCCTTTGCTGATCTGATACAGCATCCATGCTGTATAGATCAGCGGGCGACATCCCTGTCGCCTTCCGCGTATCTTATTGTATTGAACTATTCTGTAGCTGAAGATTATGAACATCGTCCTCCTTGACCCACGCCAAACTGAATCAGAAATTTGGTCGATTACCTCGAAACGTCAGCTTGAACATTTAAAACAGCATGTTGATGTGAAAGTCGGAGACACATTAAAAGTGGGGATTCGTGAAGGGAAACGCTACCTGACTGAAATTGTCGAAGTGACCGAGCAAGCCATAAAATTAAAACCAGTCAAAGAAGAAGCTGTGCCAATGAAACTAGCGGTGACTTTAATTGTGGCCATGCCACGTCCTAAAGTGCTACGCCGTTTAATTATGGACAGTGTCACGCTGGGCGTAGAGAAAATTATTCTTTTGCATAGTTATCGAGTCGATAAAAGCTATTGGCAAACGCCATTTTTACAGCAGTTAGATCAATATGTAACGCTGGGTCTGGAACAAGCCGGGGATACGGTTGCACCCAAAATTGAAATCTATAAACGCTTTAAGCCTTTTGTCGAAGATGTGCTGCCCAGTTTAATTACAGCGGAGTGTCCGGCTTATGTGGCCCATCCTTATGCAGAGATGAAAATGCCGTTTGCGATTGATCATCCATGTACGATTGTGATTGGACCCGAAGGCGGTTTTATTCCCTATGAGGTCGATTTACTGATAAAAAACGGCTGCCAGGCAGTAAGCCTCGGCAACCGTATTCTCCGTACTGAAACGGCTATTTCTTATGTTTTAGGTCGGCTGTTTAGCGCGGGCTGAAGCATCTTCATGGCCTTCACCACGATAGACTTTGACTTCCTGTACTGGATAAGGAATAGAAATATTATGTTCGGCAAAGGCCTGAATCACCCGTTCCTGTACAGCACTGATCGACGTTCCCATCCCTGTTTCAGTCGTATCCACCCACCAGAACGCTTTTAAAGTAATCGAGAAGTCAGCCAGTGCGATTACATTCACGCTAAACGCAGGCTGGCTCAGGATCGTTGGATCTTTATCCAGAATGGCAATAATAATATCTTTGGCCTTTTGGATGTCATCTTCATAGCCAATCCCTACAGCAAATTCACAGCGGCGGCGGGTATATGCCGTATTCACAGTCACTGCGCTGGTATAAACGGTTGCATTTGGAA
Source organism: Acinetobacter sp. F16 (assembly GCF_052712855.1). Classification (NCBI taxonomy): domain Bacteria; kingdom Pseudomonadati; phylum Pseudomonadota; class Gammaproteobacteria; order Moraxellales; family Moraxellaceae; genus Acinetobacter; species Acinetobacter sp. F16. Next base: position 23,696 of record NZ_JBRATK010000008.1, on the reverse strand, counting down.
TGACGATACGACGTCCATCGGGTGAACGTAAGAAAGTTGCGCGAATCTGAATATCTTCCACCGTACCTTCCATGCCCGATACAATAATGTCATCACCAATCTTGAACGGTTCGCCCAGCAAAATCAGAATACCGGAAAGCAGGTTCTGGAAAATGTCCTTGAATGCGAAACCGATCGCGACCGAACCAATCCCCAATGCGCTCATGAGCTGACCCGGGGTGAATCCCGGAATGGCAATGACCATGGCAATCAGGAAACCAAAGAAAACAATGACTGAACTGCCCACCCGGTTGAGTACCAGAACCAGATTCTGTTTGGTATAGGTGCGGTCTGTTAAAGCTTTACGGACAAAAAATTTAAACAGTTTTGACAGTAAATAGAAAATCGTAAACACCACAAGTGCAATACAGATATAGGGTAAACGTTCCCAGAATGCCTCGACAAATTTATCGATGGTCGAATAGGCATCATTGTATTTTGTGGTGTGTTCAAGCACGGTTTGTGCGGTTTTTTCGCCTGCTTCGTGCAACAGGTCTGAGGTGCCTTGGGTCACTTCACTCAAGGCATTGTTTTGTTCAGCCACTGGTTTTCCGAATCATAAAAATTATGCGCTATTTTGCCTGAAACTCAGCAATAATTTAACCAGCAATATGTGGTATTCCCGCTAGTTTTGTGAAAAAACTGTCAGCCTGTTTAAAAGTATTGAGTGCCTTTTTGGATCACTTCTTGTGGCATTTCCAGTTCACCGGCACCAAACATATACGACACGATGCTGCCTGAAGCCAGGAAACTTAACACCGTGATGATAATCATCAACCAGGCCAATATTTTTTCCCAGACCGGTGTTTCACGCGGCAAACCATAGTTGTTGATGCCTTTTGTACCCGAACCCAAAAGCAGGTACAAACCCATAAAAATATTTAGCAGTGGCACCAGAAACAGCAAAATCAGCCAGCCAGTGCGGTTCAGGTCATGCAAACGGCGTACCGTAATCACGATCAGGAAATAGATATACAGCACCAAAATCACTACGAAGCCGAGGCCTGCGATTCCGGTTAAGGTATTCACAAACTGATTGTCCACCGACAGGGTATTCAGGTTGAAAAGACCCATGGTCAGGCTCAGTGCAATGGTGGCAAAGAAGGTAATTAAATGGACAAAGCCATACCAGCCAATTGAACTCAAACGACCGAAACGCCCTTCTGGAGAGAGCGGATTATCTGCCTTGACCGGTTGAGGTCGGGAAAAAAAAGGAGATGAGTCTTGCGGGTTCATATGCTTTTCCGGATAAGAATGGGGTAAGAAAATAGAGGTGGTCATAAAGCAGTGAAAGCATTTTCTTGTTAAATTATAAGATCAAATGAACAGATCAGATACGAACAAGATCATTTTTTTTGTTGTATACGATAAGCAGTCTGTGTTTTAAATTGTATAAACAAACTACGACCAAAGCATGATTGAAGTGGTTGAAAAATAATCGTCATACTGTGGATATGCAGTCAATAAAATCAAGAACGTGGCATGGCATCTCGTGATGAGATGAAAAGAGCAAGGAAGTACCTATGAAAGAGATCTATCCTGTACCAGAAGAATTTAAAAAAACCGCTCGCACCAATGAGTCTGAATATTTCGAGCGTTATCAGAAATCCATTGATCAGCCTGATGAATATTGGGCAGAACAGGCCAACAAACTGGACTGGATTAAACCTTTTAGCCAAGTCAAAAATACCAGTTTCGACAAGGATAATTTCAAGATCGAATGGTTTGCCGATGGACAGCTGAACCTGAGTGCCAATTGTCTGGACCGTCATTTAAAAGAACATCCACATAAACCTGCGATTATTTGGGAGGGCGATCATCCTTCACGGCATAAAATTATTTCCTTTAAAGAACTGCATGATGAAGTCTGTCGTTTTGCCAATGTATTAAAAAAACATGGCGTGACCAAAGGCGACCGCGTAGTGCTGTATATGCCGATGATCTCCGAAGCGGCCATTTCCATGCTGGCTTGCGCACGAATTGGTGCAGTGCATTGTGTGGTTTTTGGCGGTTTTTCTCCCGATTCATTGGCCAGCCGGATTGAAGACAGCCAGGCGAAAATCGTGATTACTGCCGATTCAGGCATGCGTGGCGGCAAGCCGATTCCACTGAAAGAAAATGTTGATGCGGCACTTAACGTGCAGGGAACCGAGTCCGTTCAAAATGTAATTGTGGTGCACCGTACCGGCAATCCGGTTCAACTCAAAGAGGGACGTGACCTGTGGTATCACATGGAAATCATGTCGGTCAATGAAATTTGCCCGCCTGAACCGATGAATGCGGAAGATCCTTTATTTATCCTGTATACCTCGGGTTCAACCGGCAAGCCAAAAGGTGTGCTGCATAGCACCGGTGGCTATCTGACTTATGTGAACTCGACTTTCCGTGAAGTGTTTGATATCAAGCAGGATGATGTGTTCTGGTGTACTGCAGATGTCGGCTGGATTACCGGGCATTCCTATGTGCTATACGGGCCATTGTCTAACGGCACGACTACCGTCATGTTTGAAGGCGTACCGCAATATCCGACCTGGGCACGTACCGGCCATATTGTCGACAAGCACAATGTCACCATCCTCTATACCGCCCCAACGGCAATTCGCGCCATGATGCGTGAAGGCGATGCCTTTGTCCGTGAGAGTGACCGCAGTAGCTTGCGTTTAATCGGATCTGTCGGTGAGCCGATTAACCCCGAAGCCTGGAACTGGTATTACACCGTGGTCGGTGAAAGCCGTTGTCCAATTGTCGATACCTGGTGGCAAACCGAAACAGGCGGGATTTTAATTTCACCTTTACCGGGTGCAACCGATTTAAAACCGGGTTCTGCCACCCGACCATTGTTTGGCATCCAACCGGCGATTGTCGATGCTGAAGGGAAAGAGCTGGAAGGCGAGGCGGAAGGCAACCTGATTATCAAGGATTCCTGGCCGGGTCAGATGCGCACCATCTGGGGCGATCCTGAACGTTTTATTGAAGCCTATTTCTCGACTTATCCGGGAACCTATTTCACTGGAGATGGTGCACGCCGTGACCGGGATGGCTATTACTGGATTACCGGACGCGTTGATGATGTGTTAAATGTCTCCGGACACCGTTTAGGCACGGCAGAAGTCGAAAGTGCCCTGGTGGCGCATGAGCATGTTGCAGAAGCTGCCGTGGTCGGCATGCCTCATGATATTAAGGGTCAGGGCATCTGTGCATTTGTGACCTTGCAGGCCGATTTTGAGGAATCTGACGAGCTACGTAAAGAACTGGTCAACTGGGTACGCAAGGTATTAGGACCCGTCGCTACACCGGACGCTTTGTATTGGGCACCCGCTTTACCGAAAACCCGTTCCGGTAAAATCATGCGCCGCATTTTAAGAAAGATTGCCGCCAATGAACTGGATAGCTTGGGTGATACTTCAACCTTGGCAGATCCACAAGTGGTGGACAATCTGATTGCGACCGTCTACCCCGACAAGTAAGTCATTTTATTCATACCGCCTGTATTTTGCAGGCGGTATTTTTATTTTGCGTATAAGCACTTCAGGCATTGAGATAAAGCAGCAAAACATCATCTGCTAAGCTAAAAATACAGGAATAATCAGACAATATTATGAATGCTTCAACACCGCTAACCTCCGCTCAACCGATTGAGATCGCCCGACAACTGGCCGCACAGTTTGCAACCACTGCTGCAGAACGTGACAAGCAGGGCGGCAACCCAAAATCCGAGCGTGATTTAATTCGTCAAAGTGGCTTATTGGGTCTGTCTATTCCAACCCAGTATGGTGGGCAAGGGGCACAGTGGAAAACAATTTTTCAAACCATTCAGACGATTGCTCAAGTCGATAGTTCACTCGCGCATGTCTATGGTTTTCATCATTTACTGATTGCGACGGTGCAACTGTTTTCACAACCTGAACAATATGGCAAATGGTTTCAGCAAACTGCTCAAGAAAACCTGTTTTGGGGCAATACTTTAAATCCGCTGGACCGACGCACCACAGCAGTTAAAATCTCTGAACATGAATATATCTTTCATGGCGATAAAAGCTTTTGTTCAGGTTCCATGGATTCAGATGTACTGCTTTGCTCAGGTTATAACGAGGATGGAAAATTACTGATTGGGGTGATTCCGACTGCGCGTGACGGGGTCAGTTTCTTGGGTGACTGGAACAATATGGGACAACGCCAAACCGACAGTGGCAGTAGTCATTTCGAGCAGGTCAAAATTCAAGAAGATGAATTGCTGCTCAATCCGGGACCGCTGAGTACGCCGTATTCGAGCTTACGACCTTTGGTGGCACAGCTGATTTTTGTGCATATGTTTTTGGGTGTGGCCGAAGGTGCTTTTGAAACGGCCAAGCAAACTGTGCAAAACCAGAAAGCCTGGTCAAAATCTTTGGCTGAAAATGCAGTCAATGATCCATTCACGCAAAAGCACTTTGCCGAGTTTTATGTGCAATTGGAAGGGGTACGTTTACTGGCCAATAAAGCGGTAGAGACTTTGCAGAAAGCCTGGGATATAGGCGAGAACCTAACAGCCGAGCAACGCGGTGAAGTCAGTATTACCATTGCCACTGCAAAAATTGCTGCGACCAATACATCGCTATATATCACACAAAATATTTTTCAGGTGATGGGCGCACGTGCCACCACAGCCAAACTGAATCTAGACCGTTTCTGGCGCAATGTCCGTACCCAGACGCTGCATGACCCGATTGATTATAAATATCAGGAAGTGGGCGAGTGGGTGTTGACCGCTAAAGTGCCTGATCCAAGTTTCTATTCTTGATGTAGCTGCCTATCCAAAACTCAAAAAAGCCTTTAGAGAAAGGCTTTTTTTATATTTCGAAGCAAGACAAATGAAAACAAAAAAGCTTAACGCTGATGGATATTTTCCAGTGTATCCACCAAGGTTCGGGTCATTTGGTCAATTTCGTAATTTACTTCATCACCGACTTTGGCATCTTTCCATGTGGTTAAGCGCAGCGTTTCGGGGATCAAATCGATCGAAATTTCACTCGCTTCACGATCGACACGGTTGACGGTGAGGCTGCAACCATTTAGCCCTATAAAACCTTTTAGAAAGAAGTATTTGATATTACTGCCTGGAATCTGCAGGTCAATGTGGAAAGTCTCACCGCGCTGTTCAAGGGCTTTAACAATTGCAGTGCCTTCGATGTGTCCATACAGGTTATGCCCGCCATTTTCTGCACCGACTTTGGCAGAGCGTTCAATATTGACCGCATCACCGACTTTTAAATTCTTTAAGGTGGTGAGTGCCAAAGTGACATCAGAAATATCAAAATGAATTTGATTCAGTGCAGCATCAATGGTGGTGACTGTCAGACATGTGCCATTGATGGCAACACTTGCACCAATAAAGACATCGGCAAAAAAGTGATGCTGGTTGCTCACCACAATCGTAATAAAACCATCACCTTTTTTAATTTCAATGATTTTTTCCAAGCCTTGAACAATACCTGTATACATTGACATTTTCCTTATTCAGATGACTTCGATTGTAAGGAGCAATCTGGAATCTGACTACTGTGTTTGCATAAAAAAAAACCCTCAGGCCGAGTCCTGAGGAGATGAAGTGGGGTAAAGCATTATTATTATAATGGGATGGCTTAAGCTGATTTCGCCTGCAGCTGTTCGGCCTGCTTTGCTTCGAGTTCACGCACCAAAGGCAATACCTTCTGACCAAAATATTCCACTTCTTCAATACAGTGCAAGAAGCCAGAAAGAACCAGGTCGACACCGATATTTTTAAGCAGCAAAATACGTTCAGCAATTTGCTGCGGTGTACCAATCAGGTTGGTTTTAAAGCCATCGTTATATTGCACCAAATCTTCAAAGCTTGATTTTGCCCAGTTGCCTTCACCTTCAGCAGTGGACGCACCGGCTTCGCGGGTGGCATCACCGAATTTTTTTACTGCCTTGATGTTGGCCTTGTCGATGATTTCTTGCAGCACGGCTTTGGCTTCTTCTTCGGTATCACGGGCAATGATGAAGGCATTGACACCAATTTTTACCTGATGGTTATTCACTTTGGCTTTTTCACGAATATCGTCAATCTGTTTTTTCAGCTCTTCAGGCGTGTTGCCGTTGGTGAAGTACCAATCGGATACGCTTGCTGCCATATCGCGCGCTGCACGTGAACTGCCGCCTTGGAAAATCTCAACCGGCTTGTTTGGTAATGGCTGGGGACGTAGCGTGTAATCTTTAAACTGATAGAACTTGCCATCAAAATTAAAGTGATCTGTATTCCAAATGCCTCGTAAGCTGCGAATAAATTCTTCTGAACGGGCATAACGCTGATCGTGTTCTGGCCATTCTTCGCCAATTGCATCAAATTCACCCCGGAACCAGCCACTGACCACGTTAATCGCGATACGGCCATTGGTCATTTGGTTAATGCTGGCCAATTGTTTTGCTGCCAGAGCAGGTTTCCAAGGTCCCGGTAGAATTGCTGCAATCAGTTTGATTTTTTCAGTTTTCGCCAATAGCGCATGACTGAAACTGACCGATTCATGCTGGTTTTCTGCGCCGTAGCTTGAAGCAAAACGAATCTGGGTCAAGCCGTATTCAAAACCGCTTTTTTCTGCCGCTTGGGCTAAGCGGACATTATACTCATAGCTCCAGTCGGTGCGCTGTTCGATGTTGCTGACCACGAAACCGCCGCTGACATTGGGTACCCAATAGGCAAATTTTACATTGTTGTCTTGCTGTGCTTGTTGTTGTGACATATTTAAACCCTCGAGTTGGAAGCCGCTGATTAAGCGACTTGAGTCTTCGGCGATTTTTTGCTGTGCAAGCGTGATTCTGCTGCATCTAGGCTTGGCACTGCCGCAGAAGGAAGCACTTCTTCCTGCTCGATTTGTTTATTAATGCCCAGATTTTGGTTGGCTTGTTGGGTTTTCTCTTTGACTACTTCTGCACGTTGACCTTTTGCCGGCGCCCATTCAAGGATTGGAAGCGCACGAGCCACTGCCAAAGTGATACGGTCACGCAAGAATTCGCTGTGAATGGTGTATTCAGGCGTGAAATCGCGGTCAGTCGCGTAAACACCGATTGGCAAAGTTTGCGCCTGGAAGAAGCTAAACAATGGGCGTAACTGGTGTTCAAGAACCAAGGCATGACGTTCAGAACCGCCTGAAGCTGCAAGTAGCACAGGCACATCTACCAATGCGGTTTGTTCTACAAAATCGAAAAAGTGTTTAAATAAACCGGTAAATGATGCGCGGTATACTGGCGTACCTACAATCAGCGCATCTGCTGCTTCTACGGCAGCCAAGTCATCTTGTACGCGCTGTGGTAATTGATTGCGGTAAATCGCACCGCCCATTAACTGGCCAATTTCGCTAAATTTAATGAAATGGACATTAATCGGAGTTGCTTCACCCAATTCGTCCAGAATGGCTTGAACCAGTGCTTCAGTTTTGGATGGATTATTTAAGCCGCCAGATACAGCAACAATGTTAAGTGGTTTTTGTGCAGTTGAAATAGACATCTCGGAACAACCTAAAACAATAAAATCTCGGAATGTGTTTATTAATCAACAGTTGGCATATGCTGTAAAATAAGCAAATACAGAAAAGTTATCTGATTTTAAGATATACAGAAAATTGTGCTTAACTCACCGCTAAAGAGTAGTTAATGCTTTGATTTATAGGTTTATCTTGATTATTAATAAGCATTTTGCTTTATACGATAAAATTTATATGAAAAAGTGATTAGATTTAAAGAAATTAAGAAAATGCAGAATTTTAGCGGTTTGTTACTGCGAATATCGGCTTAAATGCAAAAATAGTGAGATCTTGCATATCCTTAAATGCGTGACTATGGTTAGAATAGTAACCACTGTGCACAAGATCCTTCATGTCGCTTATGAATATTTTAATCGTTGATGACCATCCGCTGTTTCGTCATGCCTTAATTCAGGCCGTTCGTTACAGCTTACCGCAAGCTCAAATTCATGAAACAGCTGCAGTAAATGAGTTGTACGAACGCTTAGATAACGGACCAGAACCGGATTTGGTTTTATTGGATTTAAATTTACCAGGCGCTTCGGGCTTTTCAGCTTTGGTTCACGTCCGTGCACAATATCCCTCAATCCCAATTATTGTGGTTTCTGCGCATGAAGAAACTTCAATTATTCAACGTGCCATTGCGCATGGCGCAATGGGCTATATTCCTAAATCGGCACATCCAAGTCATATTGGTGAGGCGATTCGCCAAGTGTTGGAAGGTGACATCTGGTTACCGCCAAACTTGCCTGCCAATCTGAATTTTGACCCTCGTGCAGCAGATGAAACTGCGCTGGCAGAACGTATTCAATCGCTGACACCGCAACAATTCCGTGTATTGATGATGGTGGCTGAAGGTTTACTGAATAAACAGATTGCTTATGAGCTTGATGTTTCTGAAGCAACCATTAAAGCGCATGTCACTGCCATTTTCCGTAAATTGGGTGTGCAAAACCGTACCCAGGCGGTATTGGCAATCAGTGCTTTAAATATTGAAGAAAAGAAAATGTAATCTGCTGAACACAGCATTGAACAAAAAAAAGGCACTTGATTTAAGTGCCTTTTTTATTGGGATGGATATTTTAAAAGTCAAAGTCTTTAGCGCTTTATATTAGGCGACATAGCTTTGTCTGGGAGTATGGTCTGTGCAAAATAATGGATTTAATGCACATTGCAGATCATCAATTTGCTCTTGAGAGACATATGCTTTTTCTTTTAGATACTCAGCCACGCTTTCATCTCGTAAACTTAAAAATGCCGCATCATATACGCCTAAATCGACAAATAAAGCCGCAGTTTCCAAGCTGTTAAAACGGTCTAAATAGACATCACTGCCATAGAGCAGGAAGATATGATCTTCATTGGCATGGGCATTTACATCTAAGTGTTGTGCCAATTCCAAAGGTGGGGTCTTGATAAAAAGCAGATCAGACAATTCATCAAATTGAGTGGTGTCAAGCAGATCCTCATCGGTTTTGACTTTGCCCAGCCATGCCTTAAACACTAGCACCGCCCCCCCACGCAATAGCATGCTCCAAATCTGGTGACGTACTGCGTCGCTTAAGTCTTGAGATTCGGCTTTTAAGGACTGGATCAGCTTATCTTCTTGTTCAGCAAGTCGGTCAAATAAACCCAAGCCTTGCGGTTTATAGGCTGCAGGGCTGAATACATCAAAATTCAATTCATCGAATACCTGTAATGCAAGCGGAACAGCACTTTGATACAAGGTGTTTAATGCCTGAATATGCGTGTCTTTTAAGTGGCTGGGCTTAAATAGTTCCGTCCATTGAATCTCAGGCAGCAGCGCATTGGCACCATATTGACGGTAAAATTGTTGCGATTGATCTACGCCATGGCTTCCGGCTTCAGAAATGTTCATCTTAAACTCCTGTATTTTTCTATGATGATCAGTTCCTTGGGCAGCGTTTTGACATGCATACTGATAGAGCGATTAAACTGATCATTTGTTGCTCTCATATATGAGCCAGGATGGCGACGAACGGAATACGACTAAAGTTATAGAGTGGATTTTTGTCAAAAAAATGCTTTTAATAATAATTGGTTATTAAATTGTAACTAGTTATACAAGTGTATATTTTAATTTTGATGTTCTTTGCCATAGCAAACACCAGGGTGGAGTTTTTGGTCAATATAACAGCCTTTAAAATAAGACTTTTTGAACAGTTTTGCCTAAATGGAAAATTAAATTGCCAGTACTCGTAATTATAGGTGTATTTGTGTAAAAAAACGTCCATTTCAGTAAGGTGAAATGGACGTCTGATTTTACAGTTTAGGCTTAAGGACTGGAGATTTTTAATCCCGATAACCATGAACGAAGTGAGGCCGGTTTTAACGGTTTTTTCAGCAGCACAATATTCTGTTCTTTCAAATGTTGGGGCAGTTCAGGATCTGAATCTGCGGTAATCAATGCCACAGGAACTTGCTCTTGACGATTGTCCAGAATGAAATCGAGACCAATCTTGCCGTTATTCAAATGCTGGTCGACCAGCCACACTTGAATGTTTTCTTGCTGAATCAGTTCTAGCGCCTGTTCAGGCTCAGTCGCCTTAAACACTTGATAGCCCCATTTAGTCAATAATGTAGACATCCCTTCCAGAATGGTTTCATCATTATCTAAACATAAAATTTTATAGGCCTTGCTTTTCAGCGGAGTCGCCTGAACCGGAGTGGCCACCACTTTTGGAGCTTCCACAATCGGCACTTCAATGATGAAGCAAGAACCTTTGCCATATTCAGAATAGACATGTACCGGGTAGTCCAGCAGGCTGGTCATACGTTGCACAATAGCTAAGCCGAGTCCCAGACCTTGCTCACCCCAAGGCGAGGTATGACCGCAGCGCTCAAACTCCTGGAACAGTTTAATGCGCTGTTCTTCTGCAATACCGGGACCGGTGTCCCATACACCAATACGAATATTGTTAGGTTTTTCTGCAGAACGCAGTACGCCGACAATCACCTTGCCTTTAGCGGTATAACGCAAGGCATTGCTGACAAAGTTTTGAATAATACGGCGAATCCACTGCGGATCGGTATCAATCCAGAACTGGGCATCATGCACACTGAGTTTAATGCCACGTTGCGCCGCAATGGATTTAAATTGCAGTTCTAAATCGCTGAGCAAATCATGCAGGGGATATGATTGACGCTTGGGTTGAATGGTACCCCCTTCTAAACGCGCAATATCCAGTAGGGCAGACAACATGCTTTCTGCACCATGCAAGGCACGATCCAGTTGTTGTAATGTCTTGCGGTCTTCATCCGACTGCACGCTTTGTTCTAAAGCTGTACTAAACAAACGCGCGGCATGCATAGGCTGTAACAGGTCATGACTGGCTGCTGCAATAAAGCGACTTTTTGACATATTGGCGCGGTCGGCTTGTTCGCGTGCCAGTTGTTGCTCGGAAAGTGCATTGGCAAGCTGTTGGGTTCGATCCTGAACGCGTCCTTCAAGCACGGCTTCATTTTCACGGAATGCGGTAATGTCGGCAAAAGTGGTGACGAAACCGCCGCCTTCAATCGGGTTGCCACGCATCTGAATCACCCGGCCATCTTTACGGATCCGTTCAAATTCATGCGCGCTGCCCATCGCCATCCAGTGAATCCGTTTACGCACGTGTTCTTCAACGGAACCCGGACCGCATTCACCACGTTCTGCGTTATAGCGAATTAAATCTGCAATTGGGCAGCCGACATAGACAATGTCTTTTGGATAATCGAACAGTTTTAGATATTGATTATTCCACGCCACCAGACACATATTTTCATCCACCACGCTGACCCCTTGGGTCATATGGTCGATCATGGTCATGATCAGGTTTTGGTTAAAACGCTGCCATTGTGATGCTTGATCCAGAATATTCGCCACCTGACCGAGGGCTAAACCATTATTCACCATTGCAGTGGTGAGCAGGGTACGTGCGGAAGCTGAACCGATGGTTCCTGCCAGATATTGCTCGGTGAAGCGCCACCACATGCCATTGGCACTGCTGTTTTCATTCAGGATGACATTGTTTTGTGCACAGAATTGGCGGAAGGCTTTTGTTGTGGGGCCTTCGCCAGTAATCCGTTTGGCGAGGGCAATTAAATCGCCCACTTTCAGACGGGCAACATCATGCTGCAGGTAATTAATGTCACTGGTCGTGCTGTGGGAAGGTAAGGGCTTGGTTTCATAATAGAAGAAACTTTCCGCTTGAATCTGTTCTGCAATACTTGGGCGGAAAATTCGAGATACCCAAACATAGAGCAGAATATTCAGACCTAAAGACCAGACCACACCATGAGTCAATGCCGCAAAGGACTGAAAACCGAGCAAGGCTTCTGGGCGTAACCAGTTAATCCCAAAAGGTCCCAGACTCAGCAATTGCTGGGTAAACTGGCTATATTCCGCAGGCAAGCTACGCAGCACAGTTGGAAATAGCAAGGTATATGCCCACATCACAAAGCCGGTAATCAGACCGGCATAGACCCCTTGCTTACTGCCGCCACGCCAATACAGTCCACCAATCAGGGCAGGGGAGAATTGAGCCACGGCACTAAACGCGAGCAAACCAAAAACAGAGAGCTGGTCTATGTCATTAAAGAAATGGAAGAACAGGAAACCCAATAACATGACGGCTAAAATGCAGATGCGACGGGTAAATTTCAGTACCAAAGGCAGACGTTTATCGTGACGTGAAAGTATGCCCGTGCGCCAGAGTGCCGGCATAATCAGGTCATTACTGAGCATGATCGACAAAGCGACCGAGGACACCAACAGCATGCCTGTTGATGCAGAAAAACCACCCAGGAAAGCCAATAACGTCAACCAGTCCTGGTTATAACTGAGCGGCAAGGACAGAACAGCCACATCGGGAATGGCTAAAAATTGCGGTGCGGCATGTAATGCCCAGCTGGCAATGGGAATAATCGCGATGGTGGTCAGAATCAGATAAGTGGCAAACCAGCGACGTGCCCCACGAATATGTTTTTCATCGCGTAGTTCAACTACAGCCACATGGAATTGGCGCGGCAAACAAATGACCGCCAGTGCTGCCAATACCGTTTGTACCCAAAACGTTTCCGGCACACCAAACAGTTGAACTTCTTTAAAGGTATCAGCAACATCACTTGAAATTTGTTTTAAATTGTCCGGAGAATCAAACACAAAAAACAAGGCAACACAGAGTAAAGCAAATAATTTGACAAAGGATTCAAACGCAACCGCCAACATTAAACCGCCATGTTGTTCGGTATTGGCAATTTGCCGGGTGCCAAAAATCATGGCCAAAATGGCCAATACCCCAGTCAAGAACAGCACGCCATTGGTGGTGCTTTCTATGCCAGAGTCCTGTTGCAGAATCACCGCAGCACTTAAGGCAATCGCTCTGAGCTGCAAGGCCAAATAGGGAATAATGGCGATGACGGCAAGAATGGTGACCAGAGAGGCCAATGTCCCGCTTTTGCCATAACGGGCCGCAACAAAGTCGGCAATGGAGGAAATGGCATGATGCTGACGCACTCGGCCCAAGCGTCGCCAAATATCGTATCCGACTCCGACAAAGATCAAGGGTCCCAGATAAATGGGCAGGAAGATAATGCCTTCACGAACAGCGGCACCGGTTGCGCCATAGAATGTCCAGGATGAACAATAAACCCCTAAAGTTAAACTAAAAAGTAGCATGCGACCACGGGTGCTTAATCGACTCGCGTGTTTTTCCCCAAAAAATGCACAGATAAAAAGTAATGCGATATAGAGGGCGAGAACCCCGATGATGAGCCAGCTGTTCATATTGCCTACAGTGTGAAACTATGTCGTAATGATACCCTATCTGATAATCTGACCGCTTTAATTGATCAAAATTTAACGACCAAAGTATTAATTACAACTACCCAACAAGATTGTTAAGTTATACAACGTAATAATTCGAATTAAAAAATAGTGCCTAAGGCTGGGCGCAAACAGGAGCATGGGTTATGGATGAGAGACAGGTAGAGCAAATTCTACAGAATCCGAAATTTAAACAGATGGTCAGTAAAAAAAGCACACTGAGCTGGACACTTACAGCAATTATGTTGTTCGTCTACGTGGGTTTTATGCTGCTTGTCGGTTATAACAAAGAATTCTTAATGAGTTCTTTTAGCGGTGGTGTAACAACGTGGGGAATGCCACTGGGTCTAAGCATCATCGTATTATCATTTCTACTTTGCGGTGTGTATTCCTATATTGCTAACAACAAGCTAGATCCATTAACACAAGAAGCAATGAGAGAAGTGGAAGCAATTGCGAATGAAAAAGGACCGCACTAATATGAAATGGAATTCATTGAAGGCTCAAGCCCTTGCAGCATCAACACTGCTGATGTCGGGTATGGCTATGGCTGGCCCGGATCTCGGAGCTGCTGAACAGCAGGCAACCAACTGGCACGCGATCATCATGTTCGTGATCTTTGTTGCTTTCACATTGGTGATTACCAAATGGGCCGCGAAGCAAACCACCAGTACTACCGATTTCTATACTGCCGGTGGCGGGATCTCAGGTTTTCAAAACGGTTTAGCGATTGCCGGTGACTATATGTCAGCCGCGTCGTTCCTTGGTATTTCTGCACTTGTGTTCAGTTCAGGTTTTGACGGTTTACTTTACTCCCTTGGTTTCATGGTGGGTTGGCCAATCGTATTGTTCCTGGTTGCTGAACGTCTGCGTAACCTAGGTAAATTCAACTTATCTGACGTGGTGTCTTTCCGTTTGGAAGAAAAGCCAGTACGTACTTTGGCTGCGATCAGTTCATTGGTTGTGGTTGCGTTCTACCTGATCGCTCAGATGGTTGGTGCAGGACAGCTGATCAAACTGCTGTTTGGTTTGAACTACAACATCGCAGTCGTGATTGTTGGTCTACTAATGATGGCTTACGTGATTTTCGGCGGTATGCTGGCAACCACTTGGGTACAGATCATTAAAGCGGTGATGTTACTTTCAGGTGCGACCTTTATGGCATTTATGGTCATGAAAGGCGTGGGCTTTAGCTTCACTGAAATGTTTGAACAATCGATCCAGATCTTCTCTAAAGTACATGATGTTAGTTTGGCTGAAGCCGGCAATATCATGGGACCAGGTAAGTTAGCGGCAAATCCGATTGATGCAATCTCGCTCGGTCTGGCATTGATGTTTGGTACTGCAGGTTTACCGCACATTTTAATGCGTTTCTTTACAGTGAAAGATGCGAAAGAAGCACGTAAATCAGTGGTTGTTGCAACAGGTTTCATTGGTTATTTTTACCTTTTAACCTTCATCATCGGTTTCGGTGCGATTATGTATGTATCGAATAACCCGCAATTCCTTGATGTAGCGAAAATGGCCGTTACTGGCAAATTAGAGCTAGTGGGTGGTAACAACATGGCTGCGGTGCACTTGAGTGATGCGCTTGGCGGTGACCTGTTCATGGGCTTCATTTCAGCGGTGGCATTCGCAACGATTCTTGCCGTAGTGGCAGGTTTGACCTTGTCTGGTGCTTCAGCAATTTCACATGACTTGTATGCAAACGTATTCAGAAAAGGTCGTACTACGCCTGAATCTGAACTTCGCATGTCAAAAATCGCGACTTTAGGTCTTGCAATTTTTGCGATGATTTTGGGTATTTTGTTCGAGAAACAAAACGTTGCCTTCATGGTCGGTTTGGCATTCTCGGTAGCTGCATGTGCCAACTTCCCGGTACTTGTGCTGTCAATGTTCTGGAAAGGCTTGACCACGCGCGGTGCGGTGATTGGCGGTGTGGTAGGTCTTGGGCTTGCAGTGCTGCTGATTGTGCTGTCTAAAGCCGTTTGGGTAGATACATTAGGCATCTCTGATACACCAATCAATCCGTTTAATGGTCCTGCAATCTTTGCAATGCCATTGTCGTTCTTCTGCTGCTGGTTGTTCTCGGTGACTGATAATTCAGCACGTGCACAAGCAGAGCGTAAGGCGTTTGACGCACAGTATGTTCGTTCAATGACGGGTATTGGCGCATCAGGTGCATCTGATCACTAAGACTCAAAATTGACACCATAAAGAAGTCCCTGCGGGGACTTTTTTATTGTCTGGAGATTGAAGCTAAGCTTTATTAAAGAATATGGTTTTGAATTTAATTCGTTTTTTGAAGCTGCTTTTTTATTTTCCACATATTGTCCCGAAATTTAATCTAGCGCATGAGCTGACGAATTCTTTTCGATGGTTTTTATCTAGCTTTTCATCCAACTCTTCATCCAGATATTCATACAAATGTGTCATTCGTATGCTCGCTCATTCATGCTAAGTTGATCCGATCAAAAAGAAAGAAAACAGCATGATAAACAAAAACGGCAATCTCTTGGAGTGGTAAATGCAGGCGCTTATTGATGTGTGGAAGATTTTTCGCTTATTACCTTCAGCGTGGCTGATCTTGCTGCAATTTATCATTTTAATATTATCTGTAGCGGGCAATTACAGTACCACTTATCGAACCTTGACCTGGCTTTTAGGGGTTCTGGTTTTACTGGTCATTGCCAAGGTTATCCGGCAAACACCGATGTTTACGATTTTAGGAATGAGTTTTGTCGGTGGTGCGGTCATTTTTTCTTCAATGATTTTACTGGGCCTGGATCATCCTATGATTCAAGTGACTGCGCATGGTTTCGAGGCTGCCGCTTATTTTAGTGCCGCCTATGGTTTATTGCGTTATATGTTTGAAGACCGTTACTTAACCCGGGATGAGCTATTCGCTGCCGCTGCGGTATTTACGCTGCTTGCTTGGGGTTTTGCCTTTTTATATAACATTTGTCAGCTACTGGTGCCGGATAGTTTTCATAATCCAAATATGAGCGGTTTACAAAGCTGGCTGAATTTATTGTTTTTAAGTTTTAGTTTGCAGTCGGCAACCGGCTTGTCCGATTTAATGCCGATGAGTGCACCTGCACGTGTGCTGGCAATGCTGCAAATGTTTTTTGGTGTCATGTACTTGGCACTGATTGTTTCGCGTTTAATCGCCCTGCAATACATTGCCCATTTACCCAATCAGAATAAAACCAATAAATAATCTAAAATTGTGACTATGTTACAGGAATGTAACTGCATGCCTTATGTCATTAATTTATGATGTGTTTGAGTTTTAATTTAGTTCTGCTTAACTCGTCTTTTATTTATCTTTCGATAAATGCTCTGTTTGACCGTTTGGTCTATCCCATTAATTAAAATATAAAATGGAGGATGTATGCCTTCCAAAAATCCATCCTGGTTTGCTAACGTCAATCCAAATGTGTTTTTTAGTACCGTCGCTATTATTTCTATCTTTCTGGTTGTGGTTGTTTTAGCCCCAAACTCATTTGAGCTGATTACCAAAAATCTCAATCAATGGGTCACAGATTCCTTTAGCTGGTTCTATGTGTTATCGGTCGCGATATTTCTTATTTTACTGATTTATATTGCGTTATCGGACATGGGGAAAATCAAGCTGGGCCCCGATCATAGCCAGCCCAATTATAGCAATGCTTCCTGGTTTGCTCTGTTATTTACAGCAGGCATGGGGATTGGCCTGATGTTCTTTGGGGTTGCCGAACCCGTAATGCATTATGTCTCACCGCCGGAAGGGGCGGGCGAAACGATTCAAGCCGCACAGCAGTCCATGCGCGTGACTTTCTTTCATTGGGGCTTTCATGCCTGGGCAATTTATACCGTGGTGGGATTGGCACTGGCCTATTTTGCTTATCGCCATAATCTGCCACTTAAAATTCGTTCTGCTTTATATCCGATCATTGGTGAAAAAATTTATGGTCCGATCGGGGATGCAGTAGATACCTTTGCCACGATTGGAACAGTTTTCGGTGTGGCCACCACCTTGGGTTTTGGGGTAACCCAAATTAATTCGGGGCTGAACTACCTGTTTGGAATTCAACAGTCAGCCAGTACCCAAGTGATCCTGATTATTGTGGTCAGCACCATGGCTTCAATGTCTGTATTTTTAGGCCTAGATAAGGGAATTAAACGGCTATCTGAACTGAATTTAATTTTGGTGCTGACTTTATTACTGTTCGTATTTTTTGCCAGCTCTTCTATTTATTTACTGCAAACCACCATTCAAAATGCCGGGCAATACGTCTCAAATTTATTTGCGATGACCTTTAATCTATATGCCTATCAACCTAATGGCTGGATTGGCGGCTGGACCATTATGTACTGGGCATGGTGGATTTCATGGTCACCATTTGTGGGGATGTTTATCGCCCGGGTATCCAAAGGACGCACTATTCGTGAATTTATTGTCGGTGTTTTGCTGATTCCGACTGGTTTTACCCTGATCTGGATGGGTTTCATGGGAAATGCCGCGCTATATAGCATTCTGCATGAAGCCAATCATTCTCTGGTTGTGGCAGTTCAACGAGATTCATCGGTCGCACTATTCGCGTTCTTGCACAGCTTGCCTTTTTCAAGCGTCATGAGCTTATTGGCAACCTGTCTGGTGATGCTGTTTTTTGTGACTTCTGCAGATTCCGGTGCACTGGTGACCGACTATTTAACTGCAAAATCTGAAAACTCTCCCATTTGGCAAAGACTGTTTTGGACCGTATTGATGGCGGTATTGGCGATTGTGTTACTGCTGGTGGGTGGACTCGGTGCATTACAGTCAGCCACCATGATGAGTGCCTTGCCGGTTACTTTTATTATGCTGTTGATCTGTTGGGGTTTAGTGAAAGCCTTGCGTCTGGATGTCATCAAAATGAATGCATTGCAAGAAGCACGTATTACCCCACGAGCGATTCAAAACCCACGTAGTTGGCAGCAGCGTTTAGGCCTGATTATGCATTATCCGCATACTGAAACAGAGGTGAACCAGTATATTCAAACTGAAGTATCCAAGGCCTTTCAAAGCGTGCAAAAAGAGTTTCAGCGTCGTAAGTTAACAGTGACCATTCGCTCGGTTGCCGATGGCCTGGAATTAAGAGTCGATCATCATGATGAAATTAATTTTATCTACCAGGTGGTGATACGAGAAACGGTTCCGCCGAGTTTTATGCCAGAAATGACTGCGGATGAAATAAGCTATTATCAGGCGGAAGTCTTTTTAAAAGAAGGCGGTCAGAACTATGATGTGATGGATTGGACTTCAGATGATCTATTACAAGACATTATTGATCAATATGAACGCCATCTACACTTTTTAAGTCTGGTGCGCACCCCAGAATAAATTCAGCTAGTCATAAAGCAGTCATAAAAAAGGACGCTTAAAGCGTCCTTTTTTCTATTCAGAATCTAATCAGCAATTAGAAACGGAATTTAGCGTTTACGCCACCCAATTGAGCATCGTTTGCGCCATTTTCACCATTTGCATATACATAGCTCATACCTAAGCCAATAGCAGGTGTAACGAAGTAATTTACATTGACACCAGTTGCAGAGGTAGGAAGAGTTGGGCTCTTGTAGCTACCTTCAGCATAAGATGCGCCTACACTGAATTTAGGTGTTAAGTAAAGGTCAGATTTTAAGTTGTAAAGAGTATCTTCACCGTAAACGATACCTGCTTCAAAGCCCAAAGACATGTTAGTACCGTCGATTGGACCTACATATTTAGTACGTGCAGTAATTGCATCTTGATCGCTATTGATTGAACGAGCTTCCATAGAAGCGCTCATTAGGCCGTTATTTAAAATGTTAAAAGTATCGAATGAATCCCTTTCTGTAGCACTGGTGTAACCAACAGCCACCAAGAAGTTTGGCGCAACTAAAGCACCAAGCTCAAGTGCGTAACGATCGCCAGAGTCATCGTCTTGACGCAAAGTTGTAAAATCGTTTTTAGCATCAGTTTTAGAATGGTTGTAAGATGCGCTTGCGTATACAGGTACAACACTTGTAGGAATGTAGGTTTCACCCTTAACGCCATAAGAATGTTGTTCTACATCAAATTCTTCATTTACTGCTGCTGTGTTGCCTCCAACAGTAATAGAGTTGATGTCAGCTGTCAGCTGTCCAAAGTTATAGCCAGCAGAAATACTGCTTGCTTGGTTTAAGAAAGCAGCTTCAGCCAACGGTCCTTTAGATGTATCGATATCTTTAAAGTAGTAAGTACCTTGTGCCCCTACATTATAGTTACCATCATTTAATTCAGCATCGTAGTAGCCTACAGTCCCTTGAACTTCCGCTTGATAAGCTTGAGCACCAGTCATGGCTAATAATAAAGCAGTGGCTAAACCGAGTTTTTTCATAATAATTACCAGTTCTATTAAAAATGGATTAAACAGTAGGCATTGTATTGTAACAATACATTAAGTCAATGAACTAAAAGAACATTATTTTATTGGAATATTACTATAAACCTCATGTAGAGTGATAATTATACAATCCGACTTTTACCTTATAAATTCCAAAAACTTTTTTATAACAAAGGATTATATGGATTAAAATTGTTTATTTTGATTAAAATTAATAAACGGAATAAGTTACTTTTTACAATGTAAAATTAGGTTATCTTGTATTCGTTAATTGTAAAAAAATAATTTATATATGTTGGTATAAGGTGAGCTTATTATCATATTTGTAATATTTTATGAACTAAATCAATAAAGGTACCTTGAAATGGCTATTTTTTTGTTTAAAAAATACCCATATCAATCTCTAATATGTGAAATATTTCACATTTGTTTGAGATTACTGTGATTTATATAAAACCATACTACTTTAATAGGCTTTACTTATTTTATGATTTTTACCATAATATATCTATCAAGTCATATTGCATTGGAATAATGTGATGATGATCTGATTCTCCATAAACAAGTTTTGTTTTTATATGCCCAACTTTCCCCAAGGTTGGGCTTTTTTTTACCCAAAATAATCTTGCTCTGGCTGAGTTCTCATATTTAATAATTCTCATATTTAATAAAAATTAGCTAAATATCAGCACAACCTCAAAACCCACAGACTATTAATTTTTATTTTTTGATCACTGCTTTACTATAAAACAGAAGATTTGAAAAAATGTTCATTTTGAATTATTTTTAGAATTTATTGCACCAATAAAGTGCGTTATTGATATAAGCTTTATGTCATATCTTAAATTTAGTAATAAAAAACCCCAGTTTCCTATGAAAACTGGGGTTTTTTAGCCAAAAATCTCGGAAAAATCAAAAAACCTGCTGAGGAATGATTTTGACTTGCCCTAATGCGGTGCATTATGCACTTATTTGTGGCATGTGTAAATATTTTCTTACACCTATAATAAAAATATTTTAGCGATGCGTAATTTATACAAAATGATGTGCCCAGATTTGATAAAAATAGAGAATTTATTCTTTCGGAATTTTGAGATGAAACAGGGATTGTTTTACTTAAGCTGCTTAATTGTCTTGATGCAATTAAGTGCCTGCCAGACGGGAACAGAACAGAATTTGAGTAAAGCGGTGATGAAATCTCAATCAAAATTAACCTCTGCACGATCAGAAGATATTGCCACACTGTTAAATCAGGCAAATAAACAAGCAGTCTTTATGACTTACGATGGTCATCAGTTGAATCGTTATGGAAATTCTTTAACACGTGCCAATTCTCCCTATATTCCAGCTTCAACCTTCAAAATGTTAAATGCCTTGATTGGGTTACAGCATCACAAAGTGACTACGACAGAAGTTTTTAAATGGGATGGCAAGAAACGTAGTTTTGCTGCATGGGAAAAAGACATGACTTTGGGGCAGGCAATGCAGGCGTCTGCGGTTCCTGTTTATCAAGAGCTGGCCAGACGTATTGGTCTACAATTAATGCAGCAAGAAGTAAAACGTGTTGGTTTTGGCAATCAACAGATTGGTCAACAGGTTGATAATTTTTGGCTGGTGGGCCCTTTAAAAATCACCCCTGAACAGGAAGCAAAATTTGCCTATCAACTGGCAACAGAACAATTGCCTTTTGATGCTGCTGTACAGCAACAGGTGAAAGAGATGCTTTTTATAGAGCGTCGCGGGGATACAAAACTGTATGCTAAAACTGGCTGGGGAATGGATGTACAGCCACAAGTCGGCTGGTATACAGGTTGGGTGGAACAGCCAAATGGACAGATCATCGCTTTCGTTTTAAATCTGGAAATGCAGGATCATGATGATGTGGGGGAGCGCAAGCAATTGAGTCTAAATATTTTAGATAAGCTCGGCTTATTGTTTTATCTTCGTTAGAGAGAAGTACCAATAATATATTTTTATAAAAAAAGGATAAACGGTTGATAAGAAAGAATTATTAATATAAAAATCATGTAATATATACGCTTGTATTATAAGCGAAACATGATGATGATTGACCATTTGTTTTTGTGTGGGGCGTACTGAATCTATGTATAAATTACGTTCGGAACAGATTAGTCAACGGCTTTACTTGTCGATGGTCATCATTATCTTCTCACTGCTTTTTCTTTCTGTTCCTTTGATTGTCAGTAGTTATCAGAGTTATCAAAAAGCAGATCGCGCCTTGACAGAAATTTCTGCACTGCGTGCGGTTGCCGATTTAGCCAATAAAGTTTCGCGCGAACGGGCGCCTGCGAATAAGGTGATGTCAAGTTCCCCTGATGAGTTGGCGGCAAATCTAAACGAGTTGCATAAGTATCGAAAAGAAGTCGATTTACAAATTGAGCAAACCTTAGAGATTTTAACCACAGCAGGATTTTCGGCTCCGACACAAGGCTTATCTTCCAATTTAAAGGTGACCTTACAGCAAGGTCGTCAAGCTGTAGATGCGTATGCTGCTTTGCCCCGATCTGAACATAATTCAAAACAGCTTGATGATGCGATTAAGAAGATGTTCACGGCATGGGATAGTTGTCATGAAATTTTAAAAAATGTATTGGTGCACTCGGTAGCGAAGGGGACCTCTTCTGAGTCCTACACCCTGATTTTAATTCTGGCAGATTTACGCGATCAGGCAGGACGAATTGCATCTAATATCATGGCATCCATCACTTTTGCAGAAAAAATACCTGAAGATAATCTGGCCCGATCATTACAGACTCAACATCAGGCACATTATTTATGGGGCTTGATCAATACCATACAACCTGAGCAGGGTAAGACCCCAGAATATTTAGCTCTGCATCAACAAGTAAAAGATCAGTTTTTAGATCAAGGTATTCCACTGGTTGCTGGCTTGATTAATGAAAGTATGCACAATCAGGCTTATTCCTTAACGGGTACGCAACTCACAGAAGCCATAGTTGATAAGTTCATAACGGTGGTGAATTTGCAAACCTATATTCTTGATTACAGTGTTAGCGTTGCTCAGAACCAGAAAAAGCAGGCACAACGACAATTTGTTCTAACGCTGCTGGTGGCAATCATTTGTCTGGTTACCGCAGGTTTTACCATGATCTATGCGCGAAATGGGGTCTTTAAACCTTTAATTAAAGCCAGAAATACAATTCTTCGTTTGGCACAGCATAAAGTTGATAGTGAATATAATGAATTATCTAATGATCCGGTGACTTTGTTACAAGCAATTAAAAAATTGAAACGCGTACTGCAGCAACGCGATGCTTTAGAATTTCAGCTCAGAAACATTGCCAATACTGATAATTTGACGGGTGTATCTAACCGTTTGGCTTTGGATGAATACATTAAGTATTTGGAAAAGAAACCTGAAAAATTTACTCAAACAGCCCTGATTATTTTTGATATTGATGATTTTAAATATGTAAATGATACATTTGGGCATATTGTTGGTGATGAAGTTATTAGGCTAGTCGCGGAAAAATTACAATTTAATGTGCGTACTTCGGATTTGATCGTGCGTTATGGCGGTGATGAATTTTTGGTGTTAATTGAACAGGCTGATTTTCAGGATGCTTTGGTTGTTGCGAATAAAATTCTTGAGGAGATTTGTAGCTCTGAACTCTACATTGCCGAGATCAATCAAAATATTCAGATTTCGGTGAGTGCGGGTGTGGCGGTTGGTGCGGCATCTTGGATGACATTACTTGAAACAGCCGACAAGTCTTTATTTCAAGCAAAAGAAAATGGGAAAAATAAAGTGGCGGGGTGAGAAATTAATTTTTAAAACACTAGGGTGTGTCCTCATTTGATGTACATATTTCATTCTTCTCATCTATTCAATTAAAATATCTTATATCTCCCTTCTAAAATTAAATTTTCCAACATGTCACG